>VAYD01000505.1 GCA_005883905.1 Actinomycetota bacterium | reverse complement strand
GCGACGAGACGCAGATCAACGAGGACAACATCCAGGACATGAGCGCGGAGCACGACTTCACGTTCTGCGCGACCCGCTGGAGCGGCATGGCCGTCGACGACGTCCCGAACGCGATCGAGGCGCTCAAGGACTTCTCGAAGTTCCCGTCGCTGCCTGACCGCCTGCAGCAGGGGATTCTCAACACGCTCTACCTCGGGCGCCTGTTGAAGCATCCGGACGGCTTCGCGGCCAACCCCTTGTTCGCCGGCCTGATCGACACGAGCGAGGAGTACTTCGACTCCAATTCGCAGGGCGCGATCCTCGGCGGCGCGACGACGGCCGTGGCGCCCGACTGGAGCCGCGCGGTGCTCGGCGTGGCGACGATGAACTACGGCGTGCTGCTGCCGCGGTCGGTCGACTTCGACACGTACGGCCTGATCTTCAACCCGGCCTATCCGGACAAGGGTGCTGGCGCAGATGCTGTGGGACCGCGGCGAGACCGACGCGTGGACGCAGCACATGACGACCGTCCCGCCGAAGAACACGATCCCGCACGCGGTGCTGATGCACGTCGCCGTCGGCGATCACCAGGTCGCCAACGTGATGAGCGACGTCGAGGCGCGCTCGATCGACGCGTCGACGGCCGAGCTCCCGGCACGATCGGATGACAAGACGCCGCTGTTCGGCATCCCGCGGATCACGTCGTATCCGTTCCACGGCAGCGCGGCGATCGTCTACTGGGACGGCGGCAACCAGACGCCGCTGCCGCCGGTGACGAACGTCCCGAACCGCGGCGGCGCCGACCCGCACTCGTTCCCGCGCAAGACGCCGGCCGCGCGCCAGCAGAAGTCGGACTGGTTCCAGCCCAACGGCGCGCTGACGGACGTCTGCGGCGGGCTGGCGTGCCGGACGTTCAACTTCAGCGGCTGACCCTTTAAGCGGATCACGCCCCGGGAGCCGGCGGGATATGAGGCCGGTTCTGCGGGGCGTGCCCTGGGGAGGAGAGATACTGCGCTTTGCAGCTTGACTCCGCTGGATCTAGATGTCCAAGACGTAGTGCGTCGGTGATTTATAGGCTTTGCTTATGGAACTGCGCCAGCTCCGAGAGCTGAGCTTCACGCGCGCGGCCGAGCGCGAGCACGTCGCGCAGCCGGCGCTGTCGCAGCAGATCAAGCGCCTGGAGGACGAGGTGGGGATGGCGCTCGTGGAGCGCACGACGCGGTCTGTTGCTCTGACCCCGGCGGGCGAGGTGCTCGTCGCGCGGGCGCGGCGGATGCTCGGGGAGCTCGAGGCGGCGACGGCGGAGCTCGAGGCGCTGAGCGGGGTGTACACCGGCCATGTGACAGTCGGCGTGCTGCACACGATGGGGCCCGTCGACGTGTCGCTTGTTTTGGCTCTGTTCCGCGAGCGGCACCCGGGCGTCGAGATGACGGTGCGCGAGCAGTCGTCCGAGGAGCTCGCCGAGATGCTGCGCCACGACGAGCTCGACCTGGCGTTCCTTTCGGTGACCGAAAGTGTCGAGCGCAAGGGGTTGGGATTGCACCAGCTCGTCTCGGAGGAGCTGGTGCTGATCGTGGCGTCGGACCATCCGCTGGCGGGGCGCCGGCGCGTGCGGATGGCCGAGCTGGCGGGTGAGCAGTTCATCGCGTACCGGTCGGGGGCGCGGCTGCGCGAGCTGCTGGAGTCCGCCGGACGGTCGGCCGGGTTCGAGCCACGGGTGACGCTGGAGTCCAACGAGAGCGGCCGGATCCGGCGGCTGGTCGCGCGCGGGCTCGGCGTGGCGATCCTGCCCCGCTCGGACGTCGAGCGGGTGGGCGCGGACGTGGCGGTGGCTGTGTTGGTGGAGCCGTCGCTGCGGCGCGACATCACGCTGGCGTGGCGCGAGGGGCGGCGGTTGGCGCCGGCCGCGGCGGCGTTCCTCGAGCTGTCGCGCGAGACGTTCAGCTCGGGCGCAGTACGCGTCTGACCGCCAGCGGGGCGAGGACCACCATCACGAGCACCCGCAGGCTCTGCACGGCGACGATGAACGTCGTGTTCGCGCCGGCCCCGAACGCGACGGCGAGGACGGCGTAGAGGCCGCCGGGCGTCGTCGCGAGGTAGGCGTCCTCGAGGCTGACGCTCGTCGTGGCGTTCAGGACGATCGCGAGGGCGAAGCAGGCGACCAGCAGTGCGACGATCGCCGTCATCGTCGGGATCAGGAGCTTGCCGACCATCCGGACGGTTTGGATGGTGAACCGCAGGCCGATGTAGAGCCCGATCACCGCGAAGCCGGTTTCACGCAGCAGCGGCGGCACGGTGAAGTCGATTGCGCCCGTGAGGGTCAGGGCGCCTGCTATGAGGAGCGGGCCCAACAGCGCCCGCGCCGGGAGGCGGAGCGCTTGCCCGGCGATCGCGATGGCGATCGTCAGCAGCCAGCCCTGTGCCATGCCGAGGATCGGCCCGCTGCTCGGCGCGCTGCCGACGTGGGCGCCGGGGAAGATCACGGCGACGAGCAGGGGCGTGATCAGCACCACGACAAGGACGCGCAGGTACTGCATGAACGCGACGAGGCGATCGTCGCCGCCCAGGTCGTCGCTGATCCCGACGATCCCGGACGCGCCGCCGGCGATCATCCCGAGCGCGGCCGTCGGCCGGTCGAGGACCGTGAGGCGGGCGAGCGCCGCCCCGGCGGCGAGGCTCAGCGCCAGCGTCGCGAGGCTCACGAGCGCGACGGCGAGCCAGTCGTCGGCGAGGACGTGGAGTGAGCTGCGCTGCAGGTAGGTCCCGAGCGCGACGCCGGTGACCGCCTGGGCGGCGACGAAGACGTTGCGCGGCAGGATGAGCTGCTCCTTGATGGTCAGCGCTCTGGTCAGCCCCACGAGCAGGGCCGCGAACAGGTACGGGGACGGCACGCCGAGGGCGTTGAAAGCGACCCCGATACCGAGAATCGCGGCCGCAAGCACGGCGATCTGCACGCTGTTGACGCTTCGCAAACCGCGCTACACTTTGGAGCACGCCGCGGGGTGGAGCAGTCTGGTAGCTCGTCGGGCTCATAACCCGAAGGTCGCGGGTTCGAATCCCGCCCCCGCTACTCCCGAAGCCTCGGTAACGAGGGAAGCCCGAAAGCCTGCAAAGGCCTGAAATCGCAACCCTACGCGCCGGGGCTTCTGCCTGTGCGGAGGGCGTCCCCGCGCGGCTTCGTGGTTCCAATGTGGTTCCAATTTGGGG
>VAYD01000499.1 GCA_005883905.1 Actinomycetota bacterium | reverse complement strand
CAGCCGCTCCTGCGAGAAGCGTCCGCGCAGCAGCCGGGCGCCGTGCGCCAGGACGAACCGTCCCGAGGCCGCCGCGAGCGCGCCGCCGATCACGAGCGGCACCGCAGCAAGATCGCTGTTGAGCTTGAAGAAGACGAGCACCGCCCATGTCGGCGGCCCGAACGCCGGCAGCAGGTTCACGGCGAAGATCACTGCGAACGCCACGAGGTACTGCGTCACGCGATGGGCTCCGCGCTGCGGATCGCCGCCTCGAAAAACGGCTCGTAGTGCGGGGTCCCGAACCACCAGCCGACGGTCACGCGGCTCGGCAGCACGAGCTCGCCGAAGCGCTGCTCGGCGTGGATGGTCCCGCCGAACGGGATGTAGCCGAAGCGGTCCTGACCGACGTCGCCCCATCGCAGCAGCGAGACGCTGCGCAGCGCGCCCGTGTCAGGGTCGATCTCGAAGCGCACGTCGGGTCGCTCCGGCGGCACGTCCATGGTCGCGATGATCGCGGCGTCGCTCTCCGCGCGCCAGCACACGCCCGCGGATCGGAGCAGCGTCTGCGGCACCCACATGCTCTCGGCCGCCGCGCGGCCGGCGGCGGCGCGCGACGTGTCCTCGCCGGCTGCGTGGAGGAACCGCAGGCGCCCGAACGCGCGCCCCTCGGTACTGCCTTCGCCTGCCGCGTAGCGATCGATCACCCGCAGCGGCCGGAACCGGCCGACGCCGGCGCGCGCCCGCCACGTGAAGTCGTGGCCGTGGAACTCCTGGCGCGCGTCGAACGACAGCCATGGCCCGACCTTGATCCGCCCCTCCATCGCCAGAAGGGCGCCGCTTTTCAGCGGCGCCCCGTCGGGCATGGCATGGCTCAGGTAGCGCTGGACCGGCTCCGGGATCACGGCTGGGTCGCGGGGATCCCGCCGGTGGCGGGCTCGGGCTCACGCGAGCGCACGAGGTACGAATGCAGCGGACCGAGCGTCATGACCAGCAGGCCGATGCCGACGAGCAGCAGCGCGATGCCCATGATGATCGAGAACAGCGACACGCTCTCGGCGAAGTAGCTCGTGTTCAGCGCGGTGCTCAGCGCCGTCTCGTTGACCCAGACGTTGCGCGCGCCGTTGTCGACGGGCTTGTTCGTCTTGGGGTCGATCGCGGCCGCCTTCTGGTCGTCCGTCGGCTTGCCGTCCTTGCCGATATAGCGGGCCATCTCCGAGTACACCTGGCCACCCGTGGCCTCGAGCGCGTGGACGCGCATGTAGCTCGCGAAGCAGCGGGCCTCGGAGCCGGTGTCGATCGACTTGCCGGCGACCGAGCACGTCGGCAGGGACACGTTCTTCAGGCCGGCGGCCTTCGCCTCGGCGGCGATCGCAGAGGGCGTCATGTCAGGAGTGCCGACGATCTGCTCCTTGGAGAGGTTGTCGCGCACCGTGTTGTGGCCGGAGATCCCGGCGACGATGGCGCCGACGCCGAACGCGATCAGGACCACGCTCGCCGCGACGCCCGCATATTGGAAGAGCTTCTTGGACATGCGGCCATTCCACCCGCCCGCCGCCGCGGCGCCATCGGCGATTTTCCGCTCAGGGCTGCGGGTTTCCCGTGGCGCGGATGGGGCGTTCCAACACGACCCGCCCCTCGTGCTCGGGCGCGATCGTGACGTTGCGCATGCGCGGTCGCTCGGGATTGGGGTCGGCCGGGCGCAGGTCTGCGCGGGTCGCGATCTCGCGCAGCACGATGCGCAACTCCTCCTGCGCGAACGCTGCGCCCAGGCAGCGGCGCACGCCGCCGCCGAACGGGATCCACGTATAGGTCCCCGGCGGCTCTCCGAGGAAGCGCTCGGGCCGGAACGCGTCGGCGTCCGGGTACAGGTCCTCGCGCGCGTGCAGCCCGGTGATCGACGCGAGCACGAGCTTGCCCGCCGGCAGCTCGTAGCCGGCGATCCGCGAGCGCAGCGTCTCGCGGATCACCGCGTCCGTGTACGTGCCGTCCTCGTCGGTCCGCAGCCGCTCCATCGCCTCGGGGTGCCGGACGAGGCGCTCGACCGCCCACGCCAGCGCCGTCGCCGTGGTCTCGTGGCCGGCGCCGACCACCGTGACGAGCTCGTCGCGCAGCTCGCGATCGCTGAGCGGCGAGCCGTCGTCGTGCTCGGCGCGCATCAGCAACGACAGCACGTCGTCGCGCAGATCGCCGTTGGACTCCGCCCGGCGCAGCGCGATCTCCTCGTAGACGAGCGCGTCGAGCTCCTGGCGGCTGCGGATGAAGCGTCCCCATGGCCCACGGCGCCCGCGCTTCATGAACGCCGGCAGCATCAGCGCGTCGCTGCGCTTCGCGAACGCGCCGACGACCTGCCGCGCGCGCTCGAAGCGCGCCGGGTCGTCGAGCCCGTACACCGCTCGCAGGATGACGTCGAGCGTGATCGACTGTGTGTGCGGGCGGATGCCGAACGGCTCGCCGACGGGCCAGGTCGCGAGATCGCGCCGGGCGGCCGCGTGGATGATCTCGCGGTAGGCCTCGACCGCCTTGCCGTGGAACGGCGGCAGCAGCAGCTTGCGCTGGCGCAGGTGCTCGTCGTCGTCGAGCGTGAGCACCGAGCTCGGGCCCACGGCCGGCTCGAGCAGCGTCGCGTTCGCCTCGCCGGCGTGCAGCTGCGCCGGGTCGCCGGTGAACAGCTCGCGCACGAGCGACGGCTCCGCGAGGTAGACGACCTTGCGGAAGTCCGGGAACGAGACCGTGAAGACGTCGCCGTAGCGCTCGCGCAGCCGCGGGAAGAACCGGAGCGGGTCGCGCGCGTAGCGCAGCGCGTTGACCAGCGGCGGGACCCGTGGACCCGGTGGCAGCACGCGTAGAGTCCAGCACATGCGCGTCCGGATCGTCGACGCCTTCACCGACCGCGCGTTCGCCGGGAACCCGGCCGCCGTCGTGACGCTGGACGGAGCTGCGTGGCCGGACGCGGCCTGGATGCAGCAGGTCGCGGCGGAGCTGAACATGCCGATGACCGCGTTCGTCCGGCCCCATGACGACGGGTGGGGGCTGCGCTGGTTCACGCCGCTGATCGAGGAGCGGCTCTGCGGCCACGCGACACTGGCGACCGCGTTCCTGCTCGGCGGCGGCGAGCCGATGCGGTTCGACACGCGCGCGGGGATCCTCTCGGCGACGGTCGCGGCAGACGGCGTGACGCTCGACTTCCCCGCGGCCGAGGTGGCCGCGCGCAACCCGATCGACGGGCTCGCCGATGCGCTGTGCGCGACGCCGGCGGAGCTGTTCGGAACCGGCGAGTTGCGCGACGTCGTCGCCGTGTTCGACGAGGAGCGGACCGTGCGCGAGCTGGCGCCGCGCTTCGATGCGCTGGCCGACGTGACGCGCCGCGAGGACATCCGCGGCGTGATCGCGACGGCTCGCGGCGCGGAGCACGACTTCGTGTCGCGCTTCTTCTCCCCCGCCGACGGCATCCCCGAGGATCCGGTCACCGGCAGCGCCCACTGCGCGCTCGCGCCGTTCTGGGCGCAGCGCCTCGGCTCGCCGCGGCTCGTCGGCGAGCAGGTCTCCGCGCGCCGCGGCGTCGTGCAGACGCAGGTGTCGGGCGACCGCGTGCTGCTGAGCGGCCGCGCGGTCGTCGTGGTCGAAGGCGAGCTACAGCTCTGAGACCAGCTCGACGGTCAGCTCGCCGATCGAGTCCAAAACGGTCGCCGCGAGGGCCAGCGCGTCGGGATCGGGCGCGAACTCGCGGTTCGGGATCGCGACGACCGCCATGCCGGCCGCGGCCGCGGAGCGCAGGCCGTTCGACGAGTCCTCGATCGCGACGCACCCGCGTGGCTCGACCTCCAGCCGCCGCGCCGCCTCGAGGTAGACGTCCGGCGCCGGCTTGCCGCGCCCGACCTCCTCGGACGACACGGTCGCGACGAAGCTGGCCGTCAGCCCGGCCTGCTCGAGGACGAGGTCGATGATCGGGCGATTCGAAGACGAGGCGAGCCCGAGCGGCCAGCGCCCCGCCATGCGCCGCACGGCGTCGACGGCGCCCGGGATCAGCGGCAGCGCCTCGCGGTA
>VAYD01000498.1:2775-3138 GCA_005883905.1 Actinomycetota bacterium | reverse complement strand
AGGAACAGCGTGATGAGCACCACGATCGGGATCGCGATCCCGAACGCGATCACGAGCCGCTCGTTGGTCTGCTCGTCCTCGCCGACGACCGGCAGCCCGCTGGTGTGGCGCCGGCGCCAGCCGACGAACAGCATCGCGCACGCGCCCAGGAACACCACCGACGCGACGGCGAGCATCCACCACCACAGCACCTCGATGTCGTGGGACTGCGGGCTCTTGCTGTGCAGCGCGTTCTGGCCGTTGTTCGCGCAGCCCGCGGCGAGCGCGCCGCAACCCACGGCCGCGGCCGCGAGCGTGCGCCGGAGGGCTGTCAGCCGTGTTCGCAAGCGGCGACCCGGGCGTACCCCTGCCGGAACGGGGGAA
>VAYD01000498.1:0-2643 GCA_005883905.1 Actinomycetota bacterium | reverse complement strand
GGCACGGTCGTCGCGCTCGTCGCCGCGCGCCGGATGTCGCCGGGCGCGCGCCTGCCGCGCGGCGCGCTGCGCGTCCTCCCGCGCGTCACGTGGCGGACGGCGGCCGACAGCGGGCTGCTGCTGCGCGCCCTGTGGCAGACCGTGGTGCTGCGCAGGCCCGTGCGCGGGCGCTGGGTCAGCGAGCCGATCGATCCCGCCGACACGCCGGAGGCGCGCGGGCATCGCATCTTCGCGGTGCTCGCCGGCACGATCACGCCCAACCGCGTCGTCGGCGACGCCGAAGGCGGCCGGCTCGTCGTCCACCAGCTCGTCGGCGCCGACGAGCCGCTCGACCCGCTGGCGCCCCGGTGAACGCCTGGTACCTCGCCGCCGCGATCCTCCCGGTCGGCCTGCTCGGGCCGCTGTGGATCGCCGCGCGGCGTCCGCCGCTGGACGGCGTCGTGGCGATCCAGGTCGCGGCCGTGATCGCCGCGCTGGAGCTCGTCGTGCTCGGCGAGGCGATGCGCCGTCAGGCGCTGATGCTCCCCGGGTTCATCCTCGCCGTCGTCTCGTGGCCCGGGACGCTGGCGTTCCTGCGCTTCCTGCAGATGGAGCGCGAGCGATGAGAGAGGTCGTCGCGGGCGTGCTGCTGTTCGCGGGCGTCGCGCTCGAGCTCGCGGCGGCGCTCGGCGTCGTGTCGATGCGCGGGGTCCTGCAGCGCATCCACTACACGGGGCTGGCGATCGTCGGTGCGATCCCGATCGCCGCGGCGGTGGTGGTGCGCGAGTCGTTCTCGCTGGCATCGATGGGGCCGCTGCTGCTGTGCGCGTACCTGCTGGCGTCGGGGCCGGCGCTCGCCCACGTCACCGCGCGCGCCGCCGGTGTCCCGGAGGAGGACGATGGATGACCGCCGTGCAGGCGGTGCTGCTCGTACTGGTCGGCGTGGCCGGGACGCTCGTCGCGCTCGCCCGCGACCCGCTGCGCCAGACGATCCTGGCCGGCATCTACGGGCTGACCCTCGCGCTGCTGTTCTTCGCGCTGCAGGCGCCTGACGTCGCGCTGTCGCAGATCGTCGTCGGCGGCGTCGCGCTGCCGGCGATGCTGCTGCTGGCGCTCGCCGAGGTTCGCGCGCGTGAGCAGAAGGGCGACGACGAGTGAGCCGCAGCGCGCGCTTGATCGTCTTCGCTGCGGGCGCGGTGGGGCTCGCAGCGCTGATGGCGTGGGGGTTTGCAGGGCTGCCGGACTTCGGCGGCTACACGGGCCGCTACGGGCGGATCGTCGCGCAGATCGCAGGGCCCGACCGGGCGGCCACGAACACGGTGACGTTCACGGCGTTCGACGTGCGCGCGGTCGACACGCTGGTCGAGGAGTTCATCGTGTTCGCTGCCGCGATCGCCGCGGTCGCGCTGCTGCGCCACCAGCGCGGCGAGCCCGAGCGCGCGGAGCACCCCGACGATGTCCTGCGGCCGCGGACCTCGCCCGCGCTGATGGTGGTCGGCGCGGCGCTCGCCGGCCCGACGACGGTGATCGCGCTCAACGTGATCGCGCACGGGGCGCTCACGCCGGGCGGCGGGTTCCAGGGCGGTGTCGTGCTCGCGGCGACGGCCGTCGTGATCGTCGCCGCGGGCGCGCGCGTGCGGCTGCCGCCCGACGAGCCGCCGCGGTTCGCCGAGTTCATCCACGGGCTGGGCGCCGCGGGGTTCGTCCTGCTCGGGCTGGCCGGGCTCGTGTTCGCGGGCGCCTTCCTCAACACGACCTGGGCGGGCCACGGGACGACCGGTGCGCTGCTGTCGGGCGGCGCGATCCCATTGCTGAACGTGGCGACCGGGCTCGAGGTGGCGGGCGCGATCATCGTGATCCTCGCCGAGTTCCTGGAGCAGAACATGCTCGTGGTCGAGGAGCCGGAGTCATGACGCTGCTGGCCTACGGCGTCGCCGCGTGGCTCTTCCTCGCGGGCCTGGTGGGCATCGTGCGCAGCCGCAACCTGATCGGCGTCGTGATCTGCCTGTCGGTCGTGCAGTCCTCGACCTACGTCCTGCTGCTCGCGATCGGCTACCGCTCCGGGGCTAAGGCTCCGATCTTCGCCGACATCCCGTCCGGCACGCCCGTGGTCACGCTGACCGACGTGGTCGTCGAGGCGACGGTCACGGCGGTCCTGCTGGCGCTGGCCGTGCAGGCCCACAAGCGCTTCGGGACGCTCGACCCCGACAGGATGGGAGTGATGCGCGGATGAACGCGGTCGCGACGCTGGTCGTCGCGGTGCCGCTGTTGACGGCGGCGCTCATCGCGGCGGTGAGCCGGTTCGTCAGCGGGCGCGTCGCCGATGTGCTGGCGATGGGCGCGACGCTCGCGTGCGGCGGCCTGCTCATCGCGGTGCTGGCACGGCTGCACGGGCACGTCGCGACGGTCTGGCTCGGCGGCTGGCATCCACGCGATGGCGTCGCAATCGGCGTGTCGTTCACGCTCGATCCCCTGGGCGTCGGGCTCGCCCTGTTCATCGCCGCGCTGATGGCGCTGGCGCTGATCTACGGCAGCGGCTCGCTGGACCCCGAGCCACCGCACGTGCACGTGCTGGCGCTCGTGTTCCTGGCTGGGATGGTCGGGTTCTGCCTGTCGGGCGACCTCTTCAACCTGTTCGTGTTCTTCGAGCTGATGAGCGTGTCG
>VAYD01000497.1:2161-3276 GCA_005883905.1 Actinomycetota bacterium | reverse complement strand
GCGTCGCCGGCACGAGGCGGTCGACCGGGTCGTCGGCCCAGATCAGACCGCGCAGCACGCCGTCGAGCCCGCGCATCGGGACGACCAGCCAGTGCCGCGACCAAGCCAGCGGGCCGTGCCCGTTCATGCGCGAGCGGTACGAGCCGTCCTCGCCGAGCTCGAGGATGCTCGCGGCGTCCTCGTGCTCGAGCAGGTAGCAGCCCTGCTGCTCGAACTGCGGCTGCATGATCCGCTCGAAGTCCTTGCCCGTGAACGTGATCTGCAGCGCCGGGTCCTCAGGGTCCCACCCGGAGGTCGCGGCGGCGCGCAGGTGCCCGTCGGGCTGGGTGAGCAGCGCAGCGACGCGTTCGAAGCCCAGGGCGTCGCGGATGCCGTTGCAGACCGCGCGCTGGACGACGTCGGCCGAGCGCGCGTCGGCGATCTGCGACGACACCGCCAGGAGGTGCTCCAGCGCCGCGCTATGGCCCGCCACGCGCGCGGCCTCCTGCGCCTGCGCGATCGCGAGGCCGGCGAAGCCCGCGACGGTGACGAGCCCGTCGATCGCGTCGTCGGTGGGCCGCCGGCCGGACATCGGCTCGTCGACGCTGAGGATCCCGATCGGCTCGCCGTCGTTGTCGCGCATCACCACGAGGTACATGTCCTCGGGGTCGTAGGCGTTCGGGTCGTCGCTGCGCCCGGTGCCGGCCGGGGTGTAGGTGGTCCCGACGCGGTCGGCGACCTCGGCGCTGTCCTCGCCCAGGATGATCTGCGCGCCGCGGCGATTGAAGCGGTCGTGCAGGAGCGGCGCCCACTCGGCCCAGGAGTGCGTGGTCCCGAGCAGCGCGGCGCGGACCTCGTCGTCGCCGTGCACGGTGGAGGCGATGAAGTCGTCCCAGGCGGGCCGGTGGACGTTGATGACGACGCTGCGGTAGCCGAGCGTCTCGCCGATCAGGCGAGCGATGCCATCGAGGGCGGCCTCGAGCTCACGCGGGGTGCGGACCCGGCACGCAGCGGCGAACGCGTCGCGCAGACGCGCGAAGGGAGAATGGGGAGGTCCAGACACCTCGTCTACTCATCGGCGGCCGGCAGGCTCGTCTTGACTCTGACATGCGCCTGTTCGACCGCACCTGGATCCG
>VAYD01000497.1:1398-2106 GCA_005883905.1 Actinomycetota bacterium | reverse complement strand
CTCCAGCACGTGGCGCGCGCCGGCCTCGCCGCCGACGGCAAGACCCCACAAAGCGGGGCGCCCGACGAGCACGGCGCGCGCGCCGAGCGCAAGCGCGACGAGCACGTCGGTTCCGCGCCTGATTCCGCCGTCGACGAGCACCTCGATGCGCCCGTCGACGGCCTCGACGCACTCGGGGAGGAGGTCGATCGTGGCGTCGACCGTGTCGAGCTGGCGACCGCCGTGGTTGGACACGACGATCCCGGCGGCGCCGTGCTCGCAGGCCAGCCGCGCGTCCTCCGCGGTCTGCACGCCTTTGAGCAGCACGGGCGCCGAGCTGTCGGAAACCAACTGCTCCAGGTCCTTCCAGGTCAGCGACGCATCGACCAGCGAGAAGACCTCCTGTGGCGTGACGCCCTCGCTGTGGCCGACGGCCGCGGTGACCGCGGGCATGTCGATGTGCGGCGGGACCGAGAAGCCGGTGCGGAAGTCGCGCTCGCGCCGGCCCGCGCGCGGCGCGTCGACGGTGAGCGCCAGCGCGCTGTAGCCGCAGTCGATCGCCTCGTCGACCATCGCGCGCGTGACCCCGCGGTCCTTGAACACGTAGACCTGGAACCAGCGCGCCGCTGCGGGCGCGGCGGCGGCGACCTCGCGCGGCGTGGCCGTCGCGATCGTCGACAGCGTCATGATCGTCCCGGCGCCGGCCGCGGCGCGCGCCATCCCGCACTC
>VAYD01000497.1:0-1389 GCA_005883905.1 Actinomycetota bacterium | reverse complement strand
AGAGCACCGTCGTGCCGGTCGAGACCTCGCTCACGTCAACGAGCACGCGTGGCCGCAACTCCCATTGCTCGAAGGCGGCGGCGTTCGCCCGCAGCGTGCGCTCGTCGCCCGCGCCGCCCGCGTAGTAGCCGAGTGGCCCCTCCGCAAGCCGGTCCGCTGCCAGGCGTTCGTAGTCGGCGACGTTGACCGGCTCGGGCGTCATGCGCCGGGCAGCCTATGCCCTCCTACACTGTGGGCATGGCTTCCCGACGCCAGATCTCGGTCGGCGGCGTCCCGATCGGCGGGGGCGCGCCCGTCGCCGTTCAGACGATGACGAAGACCGAGACGGCCAACCTTCAGGCCACGATGGACCAGATCCGCCGTGTCGCCGACGCCGGCGCCGACGTCGTGCGCGTCGCGGTGCCGCGCGACAAGGACGTCGAGGCGCTGCGCACGATCGTCGTCGAGTCGCCGATCCCGGTCATCGCCGACATCCACTTCAACCACACGCTCGCGCTCAAGGCGATCGACGCCGGCGCGCATTGTGTGCGGATCAACCCCGGCAACATCGGCGGTCCGGAGAAGACCGCTGAGGTCGTCGCGAAGGCGAAGGCCGCCGGCGTGCCGCTGCGCGTCGGGGTCAACTCGGGCTCGTTGCCGGGCCACCTGCGCGAGCTGGAGTTCAGCAACCCCGTCGAAGCGCTGGTCAGCGCGGCGAGCGAGTGGGTCGAGCTGATGCACCAGCTGGACTTCTACGACTTCAAGGTGTCGATGAAGTCGACGAGCGTGCCGA
Organism: Actinomycetota bacterium; assembly: GCA_005883905.1. Taxonomy (GTDB): domain Bacteria; phylum Actinomycetota; class Thermoleophilia; order Solirubrobacterales; family Solirubrobacteraceae; genus AC-49. The sequence goes on along the minus strand of VAYD01000497.1, from coordinate 617 downwards.
ACACGATCGCCTCCAACCGCCTGCTGGCGGAGAAGATCGACCATCCCCTGCACCTCGGCGTCACCGAGGCGGGGACGAAGTGGTCGGGGTCGCTCAAGAGCGCTGTCGGCCTGGGGACGCTGCTGGCCGACGGCATCGGCGACACGATCCGCATCTCGCTGTCGACGTTCCACGCCGAGGAGGAGGTCAAGGTCGCCTGCGGGAGCGCGGCCCCGTCCTCATCGCGTGCCCGACGTGCGGGCGCCTGCAATTCGACATGGACTCGGTCGTCACCGAGGTCGAGCGGCGCCTGGAGGCTTATGAGGATCCGATCGAGGTCTCGATCCTCGGGTGCGCGGTGAACGGCATCGGCGAGGCGCGCCATGCAGACTTCGGCATCACGGGCGCGAAGGACAGCGCGATGATCTTCTCCAAGGGCGAGCCCCTCAAGAAGGTCCGCACCGAGAACCTCGTGGACGAGCTGTTCGCCGAGATCGACCGCTATTACGAGGCCGGCAAGCAGGTCGTCGTCGACGAGCGCGCCGCGGCCGAGGCATCGCAGTGGCTGGCCGAGAACGAGGACGCGGAGGCGATGACGCCCGAGCGCCTGGCCGCGATGGAACGCGAGCAGGCCGATC
>VAYD01000492.1 GCA_005883905.1 Actinomycetota bacterium | reverse complement strand
CTCAGCGCCGGGAAGCTGCACGCCGCCGACCTGGCCGCCGACGCGCTCGCCCGGGCGCTCGGCGAGGCCGCGGTTGCGCAGGCCGAGCTGCCGGACCGCCCGGACCGCGTCCTGGTCGCGATGAGCGGCGGCGTCGACAGCGCGGTCGCGGCGCTGCTGAGCGAAGGCGAGGTCGCGGCGGTCACGCTCGAGCTCTGGCGCGACGCCGAGAACGACGCCGAGGGCTCGTGTTGCTCGGCCGGCGCCGTGCGCTCGGCGCGCGCGCTCGCGCACCGCATGGGCATCGCGCACTTCACGGTCGACCTGCGGGACGCGTTCCGCGCCGGCGTCGTGGCGCCCTGGCTCGACGACCACGCCGCCGGCCTGACGCCGAACCCCTGCGTGCGCTGCAACGGCAGCGTGCGGCTCGACGCGATGGTCGACCTCGCGACGCGGCTGGGCGCCGCCGCGCTGGCGACCGGTCACTACGCGCGCGTCACGGACGACGGCCTGCTGCGCGCAGCCGCCGACCCCGCCAAAGACCAGTCCTACATGCTCGCCGGCCTCTCGACCCAGACGATCGCGCGGCTGCGCTTCCCGCTCGGCGAGCTGACCAAGGATCGCGTGCGCGCGATCGCCGCGGAGCACGACCTGCCGGTCGCCTCCAAGCCCGACTCGCAGGATCTCTGCTTCCTCGCCGGCACCGGCCGCGCGCGCTTCCTCGAGCGCCACGGCGGGATCGGCGACCGCCCCGGCGCGATCGTCGACCGCCGCGGGGCCGTCGTCGGGCGCCACCGCGGTGCGCATCGCTTCACCGTCGGCCAGCGCCGCGGCCTGGAGGTCGGCGGCGCGGCCGAGCCGCTCTACGTGCTGAAAACCGACGTCGGCGCCCGGACCGTGACGGTCGGCACGCGCGCGGAGCTCGCCACAAGCGAGGTCCGGCTGCGCGACGTCAAGCTGCACCGCGGCGCCGGCGCGGTCGAGGCCGTGAAGCTGCGCTACCGCGCCGCGGCCGTCGGCTGCACGCTGGACGGCGACACGCTGCGGCTCGCCGAGCCGTTCGCGGGCGTCGCGCCCGGGCAGATCGCGGTCCTGCTGCGGGGCGACACGGTCATCGGATCTGGAACGATCAGTTCGTGATGACGACCGCGGAGATCCGCGAGGCGTTCCTCGAGTTCTTCGAGGAGCGCGGCCACAAGCGCCTCGAGCCGGCGCCGCTGGTCCCTGCCGCGTTCGACCCGTCGGTGCTGTTCACGATCGCCGGCATGCATCCGCTCAAGCCCTACTTCCTGGGGCTCGAGGATCCGCCGCAGAACCGCCTGACGAGCTGCCAGCCGTGCTTCCGCACGCCGGACATCGACATCGTCGGCACCACCACGCGGCACCTCACGTTCTTCGAGATGGCAGGCGTCGCTGGAGGTCTTCGGCTTCAACGCCGACGACATCTGGATCACGGTCTTCGAGGGCGACGAGGAGCTCGGCCTCGGGCCCGACGAGGAGGCGATCGAGGCGTGGGTGTCCGTCGGCGTCCCGCGCGAGCGGATCGTGCCGTGCAACCGCAAGGAGAACTTCTGGCAGTCGGGCCCGACCGGGCCGTGCGGGCCGTGCAGCGAGCTGTACCTCGATCGCGGCGTCGAGCACGGCAAGCCCGACGACCTGCCGGGCGAGGAGAACGAGCGCTTCCTGGAGTACTGGAACCTCGTCTTCATGCAGTTCGACCAGGATCCGGTGAACGTGCTCAAGCCGCTGCCGGCGCAGCACATCGACACCGGCCTCGGGCTCAACCGCATGGCGCTGATCCAGCAGGGCCGAGCTCGGCGAGCAGCTCAGCGGGCGCCGCTATGGCGAGGGCTTCGAGGTCGACCGCGCGCTGCGCGTGCTGGCCGACCACACGCGCGCGATGACGTTCCTCGTGGCCGACGGCGTGGTGCCGTCCAACGAGGATCGCGGCTACGTCCTGCGGCGGATCATGCGCCGCGCGATCTTCCGCGGGCGCCAGCTCGGGATCGAGCCGGGCGAGCCGATGCTGCCGCGCTACGCCGACGTCGTCACGGAGCTGATGGGCGGCTCGTACCCGAGCATCGTGCGCGAGCGGGAGCTGGTCCAGAAGTGGCTGCGCGGCGAAGAGGAGAGCTTCAACCGCACGCTCGAGCAGGGCACGAAGCTGCTCAACGACCTGATCGAGCGGTCCCGCGGAGAGGAGGGCATCGGGGCGCAGGATGCGTTCCTGCTGCACGACACGTACGGCTTCCCGTTCGACCTCACGCGTGAGATGGTCACCGAGGCAGGGTTCGGCATCGACGAGGCCGGCTTCTACGAGCTGATGGAGCGCCAGCGCGCGCAGTCGCGCGCGGCGTCGGTCGACCGCACCGTGAAGGGCGGCATCGACATCGAGGGGCCGCCGACCGAGTTCACCGGCTACCAGTCGCTGGAGGAGGTCGCGACGGTCACGGCGCTGCGCGACAACGTGCTGAAGCTCGACCGCTCGCCGTTCTACG
>VAYD01000134.1 GCA_005883905.1 Actinomycetota bacterium | reverse complement strand
TTCCCGCGCTCGGCCTTCCACGGGTTGCGCAAGCGTGAGGTCGACCTCGCGGGATGGGTGATCGTCGCGATGGAGAAGCTCGGGCTGGTCTGGAGCGTCGTGCGCATCACGCCCGAGCGCCAAGCGCAGAAGATCTCAGTCAAATCAACGTAGATCTCTGCTAAAGTTGCGTCTGCAACGGTTGAACCCGTAAAGGATGCACATGCCCGAGAACCTTCTGCTGATCCCGCTCGACGACACCGTCGTCTTCCCGACCATGGACGTGACGCTCCCCGTCGACACTGGGGACGAGGAGCGCGTCCTGCTCGTCCCGCGCCACGAGGGCGAGTACGCCAGCGTCGGCACCATCGCCCGCGTCGCCGAGCGCGTCCGCCTGCCCGGCGGCGCCCGCGGCGCCACGCTCGAGGGCATCGCCCGCGGCGTCGCCGGCGCTGCGCACAGCACGCCAGTCGGCGGCCTGCGCGTCGAGGTCGTCGAGCACCCCGACGACGTGCCCGTCGACGGCCGGACCCGCGACCTCGAGCGCGAGTACCGCGCGGTCGTCGAGGAGATCCTCGAGCTGCGCGGCGATGACGGCCGCGTTGCGGCGTTCCTGCGCTCGATCTCCGAGTCCGGTGCCCTTGCGGACACCTCCGGCTACTCCCCCGACCTGACCTTCGAGCAGAAGGTCCAGCTCCTGGAAGAGCTCGACGTCAGCTCCCGCCTGGCGCTGGCGCTCGAGTTCCAGCGCGAGCGGCTGACACAGCTGCAGGTCCGCACCAAGATCCGCGAAGACGTCGAGTCCGGCGCCCAGAAGCAGCAGCGCGAGTACTTCCTGCGCAAGCAGATGGAGTCGATCCGTCGCGAGCTCGGCGAGGACGACGCCAGCGCGATCGACGAGTACCGCAGCAAGATCGAAGAGGCCGGCATGCCCGACCACGTCCGCGAGCAGGCCGAGCGCGAGCTCGACCGCCTGGAGCGGATGGGCGAGGGCGGCTCCGGCGAGAGCCAGATGATCCGCACCTACCTGGACTGGATGGTCTCGGTGCCGTGGGGCGAGCGCTCCGAGGAGAAGCTCGACCCGAAGGGCACGCGCGAGGTCCTCGACGCCGACCACGCAGGCCTCGAGGACGTCAAGGACCGGATCGTCGAGTACGTGGCGGTGAAGAAGCTCCGCCAGGAGCGCGGAATGGATGTTTCGCGCTCCGGCGACCGGGACCGGTCGCCTTCGCGCGACGTCACCAAGGGCGGAGCCATCCTCACCCTGATCGGCCCGCCCGGCACCGGCAAGACCTCGATCGGCGAGTCCATCGCCCGCGCCATGGGGCGCGAGTTCGTCCGCATGTCGCTCGGCGGCGTCCGCGACGAGGCCGAGATCCGCGGCCACCGCCGCACGTACATCGGCGCGCTCCCGGGCCGTCTGGTCCGCGCGCTGCGCGACGCCGGCACGATGAACCCCGTGATCCTGCTCGATGAGGTCGACAAGGTCGGCGCCGACTGGCGCGGCGACCCGAGCGCGGCCCTGCTAGAGGTCCTGGACCCGGCGCAGAACTCCACGTTCCGCGACCACTACCTCGACGTCGAGATCGACCTGAGCGAGGTCGTGTTCATCGCGACCGCCAACCAGGCCGAGACGATCCCCGGCCCGCTGCTGGACCGCATGGAGGTCATCCGCTTCGACGGCTACACGACCGAGGAGAAGGTCGCGATCGGCCGCGACTACCTGTACCCGCGCCAGCGCGAGCGCAACGGGCTGCTGCCCGACGAGGTCGTCCTGGACGACGGCGTCCTGCGCACGATCGTGCGCGAGTACACGCGCGAGGCGGGCGTGCGCCAGCTCGAGCGCGAGCTCGGCACGCTGCTGCGCAAGACCGCGACGAACATCGCGTCCGAGAAGGTGACGGCGCCGATCGCGATCGACCTCGACGGCATCCGTGACGCCCTCGGCCGCCAGAAGGTGTTCCAGGAAGCCGCTGCCCGCACCGCGGTTCCCGGCGTAGCGACCGGTCTGAGCGTCACCGGCACCGGCGGCGACGTGCTGTTCATCGAGGCCAACAAGATGGACGGCAAGGGGACGGCCGGCCTGACCCTGACGGGCCAGCTCGGCGATGTCATGAAGGAGTCCGCGCGGATCGCGCTCACCTACGTGCGCGCCCACGCCGACGACCTCGGCATCGACCCGCACGGGTTCGAGGACACCGAGTTCCACGTCCACGTCCCGGCGGGCGCGATCCCGAAGGACGGGCCGAGCGCCGGCGTCACGATGACGACCGCGCTGGCGTCGCTGCTCAGCGGGCGCCCCGTGAAGCACACCGTCGGCATGACCGGCGAGGTGACGCTGCAGGGCCGCGTGCTGCCGATCGGCGGGCTCAAGCAGAAGGTCCTGGCCGCGCACGCCGCGGGCCTGACCGACGTGATCCTGCCGGAGCGCAACCGCGCCGACCTCGACGACGTGCCCGACGACGTGCGCGAGGCAATGACGTTCCACCCCGTCATGACGGTCGGCGAGGTGCTCGACGTCGCGCTCGAGCCCGTGCGTGAGACGGTCGTTGCTTAGTCCATAGAGCCCAGCCCGCGCCCGTAGGATGGGCGCGGGCATGGATCCTCCCGTCCCCCTTCGCACCAACCGGGATCCAGACGCCGCGGTCCTGGCTCTGGGCGCGGTCGTGCTCCTCGCGATCGTCGCGATCGACGTCGCGCTGTCGGGCACCGTCTCGCTCACGCCGTGGGTGCTGATCGCCCCGATGTTCATCGCGACGCGCGGCACGCCGCGCGAGACGGCGATCGTCGCGGCAGCCGCGTTCCTGGCGTCCATCGGCCTGGGCGCCGTGAACGACACCTTCGGCGAGGCGATCCACATCTCGCACATCGCGCTGGCCCTGGCGGGCGGCGTGCTCGCCGTGATCGCGGCCGGCATCCGCGAGCGCCTCGAAGCCGAACGCCGACGGACCACCGACCTGCTCCACCGCGAGCGCGCGGAGCGCGTGCGCCAGGAGTTCGCCTCGCGCTCCAGCCAGCTGCTCGAGGCGCCCCAGGACGCGATGACGATGCTCGACGCGGTCACCGGGCTGGCCACGCCGGACATGGCCGACCTGTGCATCATCGACCTGCTCGAGCCCGACGGGAGTCTCAAGGGCGTCGTCGCGCGCTCGACGGATCCGCGCGACGCGGACGCGCTGCGGACCGAGCGCGGCCGCGCGCCGCTGGACCCGGCGGGCGAGCACCCCGTCGCGGTGGCGGCGCGGACCGGCCGGCCCCTCCTCCTGCCGGAGCTTCCGACGATCGAGCTCGAGCGCTATGCCTCCAGCCCCGAGCACCTCGGGCTGATGCAGCGCCTGCAGTACCGCTCGGCGATCGTCGTCCCGTTGAGCGCGCGCGGCCGCACGCTCGGCGTCCTGTCGCTGCTGCGCTTCGCCGGCGACGTCCCCTACGACGACCAGGACTTCTCGGTCGCGCGAGACCTCGCGCGCCGCGCTGCGCTCGCGGTCGACAACGCACGTCTGTTCGGCGAGCTGCGGCGGGCCGAGGGCCAGCTCGAGGCGATCCTGCAGAACCTGACCGAGGCGGTGACCGTGCAGGACGAGAGCGGCGAGCTGGTCTACGCCAACCAGGCCGCCGCCGACATCATGGGCGCCGCCTCGCCCGAGGAGCTCATCGCGATGCCGGTCGCCGAGATCGGGGCGCGCTACTGGCAGTTCACCGAGGACGGCGAGCCGTTCCCCGCCGGCGAGTACCCGGGGCGCCGCGCGCTCGAGGGCGAGCGGCCCGAGCCCGTCGTGCTACGCCAGGTCGATCGCGTGACCCACGAGGAGCGGTGGGTCCGGCTCGCGGCGACGCCGATCGTTTCCGAGGGCGGCGGCGAGCGGCTCGCCGTGACGGTCACCGAGGACATCACCGAGGCGGCCCAGATCACGCGCCGGCAGCGCTTCCTCGCGTCGGCCACGCAGATGCTCGCGTCGTCGCTCGAGGTCGAGGCCACGATCGAGAAGGCGGCATGGGCGATGGTCCCCGACTTCGCCGACTGGTGCGCGGTTCACGTGCCCGACGAGCAGGGCCGCCTGCGCCGGATGGCGGTCGCGGACCTCGACGTCCCCGAGCCCGAGCGCTTTGAGGCGCTCGCCGACGAGGCGCTCGAGCGCACCCCGCCGGGCGAGTCGAGCCTCGACGACGTCGCGCTCGGCGCGAGCTCGCCGGACCAGCTGGCCTCGGTGGCCGTCGTCCCACTCGTCGTCCCGGGCGAGGAGACGCGGGGGGCGATCGCGCTCGTCAGCGCCGGGCCCGGGCGCCGGCTGAGCCTCGCGGATCTCGCACTGATGGAGGAGATCGGCCGCCGCGCCGGTGTCGCGATCGCCAACGCCCGCGTGCACGCGGCGCGCTCGCACATCGCCACCACGCTGCAGCGCAGCCTGCTGCCGCCGCGCCTCCCCGACGTGCCCGGGCTGACGATCGCGGCTCGCTTCCGCGCCGCCGGCGTGTCCTCCGAGGTGGGCGGCGACTTCTACGACCTGTTCCCTGCGGTGAACGGCTGGATGGTCGTCATCGGCGACGTCACCGGCAAGGGCCCGGTTGCAGCCGCGATCACGTCGCTCGCGCGCTACACGCTGCGCACGGCGGCGCTGTACGAGCGTCGCCCGGAACGCGCGCTCGAGCGCCTCAACGACGTCCTCGTCGTCGATCCCGAGCGCCGCCAGCTGTGCACCGCGATCTGCGCCCACCTGTCCAACGGCGACGAGGGCGTGCACCTGCGGCTCGTCTGCGCCGGGCACCCGCCGCCCTACGTGCTGCGCGCCCGCGGCGGCGCCGAGCCGGCGGGGCGCCCCGGCACGCTGCTCGGCGCGTTCGAAGAGATCGCCTGGGAGGCGAGCGAGCTCGACCTGCGCCCCGGCGACACGCTCGTCCTCTACACGGACGGCGTCACCGACACGACGCGCAGCGGCGGCGAGCGCTTCGGGCAGGCCCGCTTGGCCGCCCTGCTCGAGACGTGCGACGGGTTGACGCCCGAGGACATCGCACAGCGCATCGATGCCGCGCTGCTGGCCTTCGAGGAGGGACCGCAGCGCGACGACCTGGCCGTGCTCGTCCTGCGCGCCGACGGCGTTTCCCGCTGAGAGCGGGATCGCCGTTTGCGTCCCGTCCGACGGACCGTGTTGCATTCGCCACGAGATGAGGAGCGGTCCGCCGGCCTCGATCTATGCGAGCACGCTCACGCGGCGTCAGGTCCGCTCGCGACGCCGTTCGCGTCGCGGCTATCCGCCGACGCGCCTGCTGCTCGCCTACGCGGCCCTGGTGCCGCTCGCGGTCGCCGCCGTCGAGCGCGTGCTCGGCTGACGAGCGGGCACCTTCGCCCCGGCCGCCGCGACCGACCACAACAGCGTGACCCACGTCGCGCACGCCAGCGAGACGTGGACGAACACGAGCCCGGCGGGGAGCTGGTTGTCCCACTGGATGTGGCCGATCAGGCCCTGGACTCCGAGCAGCACGGTCGTCGCCGTCAACGGGATGAGAACGCTGCGAGGGCCATTCGTCATCTGCAGGTACAGCCAGCTCGCGAGCGCCAGCACCCCGAGCGCCGCGGCGATGTGGCCGTGCGCGTGGACCGCCCAGCGCAGCGTCTCGTCGCCCTTGAAGTCCAGGCGGTTGACCGGCTGGTTCTTCTGCCCGCCGGCGTGCGGGCCCGCCGCGGTCGCCACCGTCCCGGCGAAGATCACCACGGCGCCGAGTGGCAGCAGCGTCCAGATCATCGCCCACAGCGGGCGCGGCAGCTCGGTCGCCGGACGCGGCTCGTCGGAGCGACAGCGCCAGACCAGCGCCACCGACGCGATCAGGACGAGCATCCCGACGCCGAAGTGCGCCATGACGTACCCGGGTTCGAGGTCGTGCTTCACGGTCAGCGCGCCGAGCGCTGCCTCGGTGATCAGGAACACCGGGAAGAACGCCGAGATCCACGTCAGGTCGCGGCGCCGCGGCCGGCGGCGGAACGATGCGATCCAGACGCCGATGCCGACGACGCTGACGAGACCGCTGAGGACGCGGTTCGTGTACTCGATGATCGAGTTGACGTTCGCCGGCGGGAGCGTGCCGCCGTGGCACTTGGGCCAGTCGGGGCAACCCAGGCCGGAGCGCGTCAGCCGAACGCCCGCGCCGGTGACCACGACGACCATCAGCAGGCCGAGCGTGAACCACGCGAGCTGGGTGAACCGCTGCGGGGAGATCGTGAAGCGCTCCTGCATCTCCCCGCAGGATGACGCAATTGCTAGCTCGTGCGCTCGCTCTCCCGGTCGCGCTCGCTCTCCCGGTCACGCTCGAAGCGCCCGGGGTCGGGCGCGTCGTCGAGCTCGTCGTCGGCGAGCCCCTGCTCGTGCATCTGGGCGCGCGACTGGTGCAGCTCGGCCTCGGCCCGCTCACGCTGTGCCTGGGCCTCGGCCATGCGCGCGCGCTCGATGCGGTGCTCGGCAACCTCGCGATGACCCTCGGCGGCGCGACCGCGAGCCTTGTTCAGCTTGCGCTCCTGGGA
>VAYD01000491.1 GCA_005883905.1 Actinomycetota bacterium | reverse complement strand
GCAGACGAACGCAGCGCCCGAGAGCGCGCGAACCTTGCTGATGTGCACCATCTTCGGACGATCTCCTGCGCGAAACGGCGCGTCCAGTCCAGTTCGGAATGAGTCCTATCAGGAATCGACATGGCTTATCGCGACGCGTTCTGGTCTCATGGGGCGCGTGGAGTGGTCGAAACTCGAGGTGCGCCACCTGCAGGCGTTGCGCGCGATCGCCCGCGAGGGATCGTTCGGACGCGCCGCGCTCGAGCTCGGCTACACGCAGTCGGCGATCAGCCAGCAGATCGCCGCGCTCGAGCGGATCACCGGCCGGCAGCTCGTGCGCCGGCCCAAGGGCCGCGCCCCCGTCGCGCTCACCGAGGCGGGCCACGTGGTGCTCCGCCACGGCGAGGCGATCATCGCCCAGGCGCAGGCCGCGCGCGCGGACCTCGAGGCGCTGCGCCGCGGCGGGACGCTGCGCATTGGGTCGTTCCAGTCGACGAGCACGCATCTCGTCCCCGGTGCGGTCTCGGCCCTCGCGGCGCAGCTCCCGGGCGCGAAGATCGAGCTGCACGAGGGCCAGGGCGACGTCGAGCTGCTGCGCCTGGTCGAGTCAGGCGACCTGGATCTCACGTTCTGTGTGCTGCCGGCGATCGAAGGGCCGTTCGTCACCACGGAGCTGTTGGTGGACCCGTTCGCGCTGATCGTCGGCGCCGGGCATCCGCTCGCGGACAGCACGAGCGTCGGGGCCGCCGAGCTGCACGGCCTCAGCGTCGTCGGCTTCCAACACTGCCGCCACGAGCACCGCGTCGAGACGCATCTGCTCAATCACAACGTCGTGCCGCACTACGTCACGCGGCTGGACGACAACGGCGCGCTGCAGGCGATGGCGGCCGCGGGCGTCGGCGCCGCGCTCCTGCCGTGGCTGACGATCGACGTCGCCGACCCGCGTGTGCGCGTGCTCGACCTCGACCAGGGCCTCGTGCCCGATCGCGTCATCGGCGTGGCCTGGCACCGCGAGCGCTCGCTGAGCCCCGCGGCGCTGGCGTTCGTCGACGCCGTGCGCCGGAGCAGCGTCCCGCCGCGCCGGCGCCTGTCCGTCGTGGAGGACGCGCGGCTAGGCGTCGTCCTTGCCGCGCAGCTTGTCGCCTCCGGCGCGCAGCCATTCGCTGAGCTGCTTGCCGGCTGACTCGAGCTGCTCGCCGGCGTCCTTGGCGAGTCCCTTGAAGCGCTCGGAGTAATGGTCGGCCGCGTCGGCGGCCTCCTTGCGCGGGGGCGGCTCCTCGCCGCGGCGCAGGTACTCGCCGCCGAGGATCCGGTCGTAGTCGCCGCTGCGCACCCAGGTCATCAGCTCCTTGACGCGGCGCACCGCGAGCGGGTGCCCGCCGCGCACCTCGAGCCCGCGACGCGACAGCCAGTCCAGGCCCTTGCCGCCCTCGTCGAAGTCCTGGGCCTGGCGCAGGAACGCGTTGAGGTCGAGCTCCGGCGCGGCGGCGCCGCCGGCCAGCACCATCAGCGTGCGGCAGACGGCCAGCGGATCGCGGGTCACGAGCGCGGCGGCGCGATCGGCGCTCAGCTCGGCGGCGCGAAACCACTCGCCGAGCGCGAGCCGCACGGCGGCGAGCGGCAGCGCGACGAGCGGGCCGCGCAGCGGCGTCGCGTTGACGAGGATCACGAGCGCGGTCTGGTACAGCACGTGGTCGGACAGGATGTGGCCGGCCTCGTGGGCGAGCACCGCGCGGATGCCGGCCTCGTCGAGCAGCGTGACCGTCTCGGAGTTGACGACGACGAGCCGGCCGCATTGGCGAACGGGAACTGTGTGAGGTACAGCGCGGGCAGCGGCTCGACGTCGAGCACGTGGAACGCCTCATGGTGCAGCGCCCACACGCGCGGCAACTGGCCCTGGCCGAGCCGCACGGAGTTGCCGAGAAGGGCGGTGCGAAGTGCGCGCTCGTAGCCGAGCTCGATCAGCTTGCGCACGATCTGGTCGAGGTACGGGATCGTCGCCAGCGAGGCCGTTGCGGCGCGATCGGCAGGATGCTCGTAGGCGCGCGGCGAGATCCCGATCAGGCGCGGGCGCTCGGCGACATCGCTCATCCCGTCAGCTCCCTGCTCAGCTCGACGAGCCGCTCGCGGTTCCCCGTGTCCAGCGCCCACGGGTGCGGCGCCGTCTCCTCCTCGCGGTCGAAGAAGCGGCCGCTGACGGCGTCGAGCGCCGGATCGGCGACCAGGCGGTGCGTCGCCTCCACGCCGCGCTCGAGCGGGTCCTCGGACGAGCCGCGCTCGGCGAGGACCATCTTGGTCGGCATGAACGTCGACGGGTGCAGGCTGTTGACCGTGACCTGGTCGGGATCGAGTTGCCCGGCGAGCCACATCGCGTACGCGATCTGCGCGAGCTTGCTCTGGCAGTAGGCCTGGATGCCGCTGTAGTTGCGCTCGAGCATCACGTCGTCGAAGTCGATCGGCATCTGGCCGAGCGAGGAGACGAACACGACCCGCGCGGGAGCGGCCGCGCGCAGCTTGTCGAGCAGCAGCTCGGTCAGCAGGTAGCCGCTGAGGTAGTTGACCTGGAAGCGCAGCTCGTGGCCGTCCGTGGACTCCGCGCGCTCGCGGCCCTCGGGCATCCCCGACCCGATGCCGGCGTTGTTGACGAGAACGTCGACGCGCTCGACCTCGCCTACGAGCCGGCGCACGCCGTCGAGCGAGGCGAAGTCGGCCTGGACCGTCCGCGCGCCTGCCAGCTCATCGGCGACGGCCTCCAGCTTCGATGCGTCCCGGCCGTGAAGCAGGAGCTGTGCTCCTTCCTGATGCAGGCGCTGCGCGAGCGCCCGGCCGAGGCCGTCCGTCGATCCGGTGATCAGGATCGTGCTGTCGGAGATCCGTCGCACCACCTCGACAATAGACTCCGGCGCCATGCGGGCAGCCGTCATCGCCGACGGGGACGTCTCGGTCCAGGAGCGCCCGGATCCCGAGCCTGGCGCGGGCGAAGTGCTCGTGCGCGTGCGGGCGGCCGGTCTGAACGGCGCCGACATGCTTCAGCGCAAGGGCGGCTATCCCGCCCCCCCAGGTTCGCCGCCGGACATCCCGGGGCTCGAGCTCGCCGGCGAGGTCGCCGCGCTCGGGCCGGGAGCGCAGCGCTTCAGCGAAGGCGATCGCGTGATGGCGATCGTCGGCGGCGGCGGCCAGGCCGAGCTGTGCGTCGTCCACGAGCGCCAGCTGATGCCGGTCCCCGGCGAGCTCGAGTGGCCGCAGGCAGGCGGCGTCCCCGAGGTCTTCACGACGGCCCACGACGCGGTCTTCACGCAGGCCGGCCTGCAGGCGGG
>VAYD01000501.1:2156-2353 GCA_005883905.1 Actinomycetota bacterium | reverse complement strand
TGTTGCGCCTGCCGTCGGAGTTGATCCAGGTGCGGCCCTTGACTTCGAGCTTGAGGTCGGTCCCGTCGGCCTCGAGGTGCAGCTCGCTCGCCTTGGACAGGCGCCCGATCAGCTGGTCCTGGAACGCGCGCAGCTCGCCCCACGAGCGCGTCGCGTCGGGCTGGTCGAGGAACAGCGCGCGCTCGACGAACGCGCCG
>VAYD01000501.1:0-2130 GCA_005883905.1 Actinomycetota bacterium | reverse complement strand
CCACTGCCGCTTCAGCGTGGCCTCGCGGATCGGCTTGCGCGCACGCGCCACGCGCGCGATCAGCGCCGGGTCGGTCCGCGCAAGCTCGCGCGGGTCGGCGGTGGCCTGGATGCTGAGGATCTTGTCGGCCTTCTTGGCCTCGGTCAGGGCGAGCTGCGGGAAGTCGTCGAGCTGCTCGTCGCGCGCGTTGGCGTAGAACGTCGACGCCTCGCCGGGCACCTCGACGCGCAGCAGCGGCCACGCGCCGCGGCGCAGGATCTCGCCCTGCAGCTCGAGCAGCAGCGGCGCCGCGAGCGCGGTCGAGCGCACCAGCACCTGCTCGCGCTCCTCGACGTCGAGGCAGTAGCCGCACAGCAGCGCGGCGAACGCCCTGGCGTCAGGACCAGCCATCGTGCAGCGCGTCGAGCGCGACGGTCGCGTCGGTGTTCAGCTCGCGCGCGATCGCGCGCACGAGGCGCTCCTGAACGGGCGCCCGTGCGCCCTCGCCCATGACGCCGATCCGCCAGGCCTGGCCCGCGAACGGGCCCTGTCCCCCTGCGACCTCGATCCCGTGCTCGGCCAGCAGCGCGCCGCGCACCGTGACGTCGTCGACGCCGTCGGGCAGCCGTACCGCGAGCAGCGGGTAGAGCTCCTCGCCCTCGGGCGCGATCCGCTCGAAGCCGAGCTGCCGCAGCGCGGAGCGCAGCGCCTCGTGAGCCTTCGCGTGACGCGCCCAGCGGGCGTCCAGACCTTCCTCCTGCACGATCGCGAGCGCCTCGCGCAGCGCGACCACCATGTTCGTCGGCGCCGTGTGGTGGTACGCACGGGCGCCATCGGCCTGCCAGTAGTGCAGGATCAGCGGAAGGTCGAAGTACCACGACGGCGAGCCCTGCATGCGCTCGAGTGCGCGGTCGTTGGCGGTGAACGGCGCGAGCCCGGGCGGGCAGTTGAGGCACTTCTGCGAGCCGCTGAACGCGGCGTCCACGCCCGCGCTGTCGAGGTCGAGCGGATGGCCGGCCAGCGAGGTGACACAGTCGACGAACAGCAGCGCGCCGTGCTGCGCGCAGGCCTCCGCCAGCGCGTCGAGCGGCTGCGCGACGCCGGTCGACGTCTCGCCGTGCACGACGAACAGCACGGCGAACGGCTCGCGCGCGGCCTCCACGAGCCGCTCGGTCGGGATCGCTCGGCCCCACTCGGCCTCGATGCGGACGACGTCGGCGCCGCGCCGGGCGAGCGCGTCGGCCATCCGCTCGCCGAACAGCCCGTGCACGCCGCACAGCACCCGATCGCCCGGGCGCACGAGGTTGTCGACCATCGTCTGCATGCCGCCGCTGCCGGTCGCGCTGACCGGGAACGCCGTGCGATTCGCCGTGCGGAACGTCGCCCGCAGCAGCTCCGCGACCTCCTCCATGACCTCGCCGAACGCCGGATCGAGGTGCCCGAGCGGTGGCAGCGCCAGCGCGTCGAGCACGCGCTGCGGGACGGGCGACGGGCCGGAGCCGAGAAGGAGGCGTTCGGTCAGGGTGCGGGCAGGCGGTCGGCGAGATCGGAGAGCAGGCCCGGGTCGCGCAGGACCGGGCCATGGCCGAAGCATGCCAAGCGCGGGCGCAGGGCGGCGACGCAGGCAAGCGTCAGGCGCGCGCGCCGCCGCGGGCTGGACACCGCGGCCACCCCGCGCCCGCGCCTGACCGCCCCTAGGCGGGTTGTGGCACCGCCGCCGCGCTCACCCGCGGCTCGCCTTGTGGCTGGACTGCGCGGAGTGTCTCCGCGGCCCAGCCCCGTGCTGGACGATGTCAGCGTTCTGACGTTCGCCTACGGCGCCTCGAGGTCCGGGAAGTGCTCGGCGAGGTGCTCGCGCAGCACGTCGCGGATCCAGCGCCGCTCGTCCTGCGTCGCGACGCGCAAGCGCATCAGCAGGGCCTTCTGGCCCTCGGTCGGGACATCGGAGACCGTCCAGCGGACCGCGAGGCGCTCGAACAGGAACTCGACCGCCCGCTGCCAGGCGTCCTCCTGCTGCAGGCCGCCGTGGAGCACGGCGGCGTACTGGACGCGCGTCTTCGGCGTCATCGAGCCGCGCAGGACGAGCTCGTCACCGGACGCCGACGTGTACGTCGCGTCGGGCGCGCTGAGCTTGTCGGCGGCGCCTCGCCG
>VAYD01000490.1:3901-4341 GCA_005883905.1 Actinomycetota bacterium | reverse complement strand
TGTTCACGTTCGGCTTCGCGTTCAAACCGTGGACCTCGGACCGCTCGATCGCGGCGTCGGACCTGATCCTCGACTACCTGCGCGAGGCCGTCGCCGAGAACGACCTCCAGCGCGACATCCGCTTCGGCCATCACGTGATCGCGGCGCACTGGTCGTCGGACGCGGCGCGCTGGACGGTCACCGCGCGGCGCAAGGACGGCGAGACCGTCGAGCTGACGTGCCGCTTCCTGTTCACGGGGACGGGCTACTTCGACTACGCGCAGGGCTTCACGCCGCCGTTCGAGGGCATCGAGGACTTCGCCGGCGCGGTCGTGCACCCGCAGTTCTGGCCCGAAGACCTCGACTACGCCGGCAAGCGCGTCGTGATCATCGGCAGCGGCGCGACCGCCGTCACGATCCTGCCCGCGATGACCGGCATCGCCGAGCACGTGACGATGCTC
>VAYD01000490.1:0-3776 GCA_005883905.1 Actinomycetota bacterium | reverse complement strand
CTCGGCGCGCGCTCGTCGCCGATGCCAGGCGGCGCCTTCCGAAGGGCTACGACGTCGCCACCCACTTCAACCCGTCCTACGAACCGTGGGACCAGCGGATGTGCATCGTCCCCGACGGCGACCTGTTCGAGGCGATCTCGGGCGGCGGCGCGTCCGTCGCGACGGGCCACATCGAGCGCTTCACGCCCGACGGGATCCAGCTGGCCTCCGGCGAGTTCCTGAAGGCGGACGTCGTGGTCACCGCGACGGGGCTGAACCTGCAGCCGTTCGGCGGGATCGCGTTCAGCGTCGACGGCGCGCCCGTCGACCTCCCGGAGACGACGGTCTACAAGAGCATGATGCTCAGCGACGTGCCGAACTTCGCGTTCGCGATCGGCTACACGAACGCGTCGTGGACGCTGCGGGTCGACCTCGTCTGCGAGCACGTGTGCCGGCTGCTCGCCCACATGGACGGGCACGGCGCCGACATGGTCGTCCCGGTGCGCGGCGAGGAGGGCGGCGAGCGCCTGCCGGTGTTCAACCTGACGTCGGGCTACGTGCGGCGCGGCAGCCACCTCTTCCCGCACGCGGGCACGAGCGGCCCGTGGACCTCGCCGATGGCCTACGAGGTCGATGTCGAGCGCCTGCGGTTCGGCCCGGTCGACGGGCCGGAGCTGCGGTTCCGGACGCGCGACCGCTCGCCCGATCCGATTGCAGCTGGTGCGTAGGCTCGCCTACGCACACGGCGCCGCGAGCACACCGCTGTTGGGCGAGACGATCGGCGAGAACCTCGAGCGGACCGCCGCCCGTGTCCCGGAGCGCCTCGCCCTGATCTCACGCACGCAGGGACTGCGGTTCACCTACGCCGAGTTCGACGCGGAGGTCGATCGCGTCGCTTGTGCGCTGCTCGCGGCGGGGCTCGAGATCGGCGATCGGGTCGGCATTTGGTCGCCGAATCGCGCCGAGTGGGCGCTCGTCCAGTACGCGACCGCAAAGGTCGGCGTGATCCTCGTGAACATCAACCCCGCCTATCGCACGCACGAGCTCGCATACGTGCTGCGCCAGTCCGGCTGCCGGATGCTGCTTGCCGCGCCCGCGTTCAAGACGAGCGACTACGTCGCGATGGTCGACGAGGTCCGCCACGAGCTGCCCGAGCTCGAGCGTGCGGTGTTCTTCGGCACACCCGCGTGGGAGGAGCTGCTGGCGGCCGGGACGGATACGCCGGCCGACGCGCTGACCGCGCGCTCCGCGCGGCTGGATTTCTCCGACCCGATCAACATCCAGTACACGAGCGGGACGACCGGCTTCCCCAAGGGCGCCACGCTCAGCCACCACAACATCCTCAACAACGGCTTCTTCGTCGGCGAGGGGTGCGGGGTGACTGAGGAGGACCTGATCTGCGTGCCCGTCCCGTACTACCACTGCTTCGGGATGGTGATGGGCAACCTCGCCGCCACCTCGCACGGCGCGTGCATCGTGTTGCCGGCCGAGGCGTTCGAGCCCGGCGCCGTGCTGGACGCGGTGCAGGCCGAGCGCTGCACGGTCCTGTACGGCGTGCCGACGATGTTCATCGCGGAGCTCGACCACCCCGACTTCGACGCGTACGACCTGACCTCGCTGCGCACCGGGATCATGGCCGGCTCCCCATGCCCGGTCGAGNNNGCACATGAGCGAGGTGACGATCTGTTACGGGATGACCGAGACCTCGCCGGTGTCGACTCAGACCGGCGCGGGCGACGACCTCGCGCATCGGACCGAAACCGTCGGCAGCGTCCATCCGCATGTCGAGATCCGCGTCGCCGGGGTGGGCGGGGACGATTCCGGACGCACGCTGGCGCGCGGGGAGCCGGGGGAGTTCCAGACGCGCGGCTACAGCGTGATGCTCGGATACTGGAACGAGCCCGACAAGACAGCCGAGGCGATCGACAGCGCGCGCTGGATGCACACCGGCGACCAGGCGGTGATGACCCACGACGGCTACATGAAGATCGTCGGCCGCATCAAGGACATGATCATCCGCGGCGGCGAGAACGTCTATCCGCGCGAGATCGAGGAGTTCCTCTACGGCCATCCGGACATCGCGGACGTCCAGGTCGTCGGCGTGCCGGACGAGCGCCTCGGCGAGGAGGTCTGCGCCTGGGTGATCGCGCGCGAGGGCGCGACGATCGACGCCGACGAGGTGCGGGCATTCTGCGAGGGCAAGATCGCCCACTACAAGATCCCGCGCTACGTCCGCGAGACCCTCGAGTTCCCGATGACGGTCACCGGCAAGGTGCGCAAGGTCGAGCTGCGCGAGCGCGCGATCGAGGAACTCGGTAGCCCCAGGCAGCAACAACGTGCCTAGGAACCACAGCTAGGCCGTCAGGCCCGGGCCTGGCGCAGGAGCGTCGAGACGCGCTGCCGGGTCACGCCGAAGCGCTCGGCGATCTGCGCCATCGTCAGTCCTTCGTCGTGCAGCGCCTGCGCTTCGGTGCGGCGAACCTCAGCTCCACAGGTATCGAGCTCGGTCGCGCTGTCGGTGACCAGCTGCACGATGAGCGGCCCGTCCTCGCTGATCACGCTCTCCGTGTACAGCATCCCCTTCGCGCGCGACGCCCGCAGGCGGGCGATGCGCCGCTTGATCAGCTTGGCGCGGTCGGCATTGTCAGCGAGCACGGTCTCCAGCACGGTCAGAGCCTCAAGGAATGCGTCTTCAGCCATCCATCCTCCTTCTAAAGCAATGGCTGTTGCCGCAACCCCTGTTGCGGCAACGGCTATTGCGTTATTGTACGGCGCATGTCCGCGCTCACCCTACTGCCGAGTCCTGCCACCCAACGTGCGCGCCCGCTGGAGGAGCGCTGGCTGTTCGCGCGGTACCGGCGCCACCGCGAGCCCGCGGTACGTGACGCGCTTGTCGAGCGCTTCCTCCCACTCGCCTCGCACCTGGCGCGGCGGTACGACCGTGGTGACATACCGCTCGACGATCTCGTCCAGGTGGCGTCGCTGGGCCTGCTCAAGGCGATCGACCGGTTCGATCCCGACCGCGGCGCCGCCTTCTCGTCGTTCGCCGTGCCCACGATCGTCGGGGAGCTCAAGCGACACTTCCGCGACAAGGGTTGGTCGGTACGGGTTCCGCGCGACCTGCAGGAGCTGGCGCTGCGCGTCGATCGCGCGAGCGCCCACCTACTCGCCCAGCTGGGGCGCGCGCCGACCCCGGACGAGATCGCCGAGCACCTCGGGATCAGCGTCGAAGAGATGCTCGAGGCCCGGCAGGCGGCCGGCGCCTACCGGGCGGACTCACTCGATCGCCCGTGCGCGGACGACGACCGGGACGCCCGCCCGGTTGTCGACACACTCAGTGACGACGACGACGGTTACGTTCGCGCCGAGCACGCGGCCACCATCGAACGCCTGATGTCGGTGCTGAGCGAGCGGGAGCGGGAGATCATGCGGCTGCGGTTCGTCGAAGACCTCACGCAGGCGGAGATCGGGGCCCGCATCGGCGTCTCGCAGATGCAGGTCTCGCGCCTGCTTCGGCAGGCCATCGAGCGCATGCGCGCCGCCGCCGAGCGCGCCGGCTAGGCGAGCCCCTTCGCGCGCAGCTCCTCGATCGCGCGGTCGTGCTTGCGCAGGCCCTCGAGGCCCATGCCGCGCAGCACCTCGGGCGCCTTCGTGAACTGCACGTCGCGGTAGTCGACGACCTGCACGAAGTTGCCCCACGCGTCGCGGAAGTCGAGGTGGGGCGGCGGGGAGATCTCGACGCCGGCCGCCTGCAGCGCCTCGCGCACCGCGTCCTTGTCGTCGACGACGAGCCCGAA
>VAYD01000489.1 GCA_005883905.1 Actinomycetota bacterium | reverse complement strand
CGCGCTGCGGCAGTTCCTCGAACAGGCGCGCGCGAGCCTCGCGGCACTCACTGGCGAGCAGGTCGCCGCCTCGCTCGGCGACCTCATCGGCGAGGCCGATCGCGCCGCGCTGACGGGCGCGTTCGCCGACCACCTGGCAACGACGATCGGCGCCGCCGTCGGAGCCGGCACCGACGGCTGGTTCGACGACGACATGGCCTTTGTGCGGCCGTGGGGGTTCGACCTGAGCGCGATGTCGGTGCCGGTCACCGTCTGGCAGGGCGACGACGATCGCATGGTCCCGTTCGCGCACGGCGAGTGGCTGGTCGAGCACATTCCCGGCGCGCGCGCGGCGCTGCGTCCGAACGAAGGCCACCTGTCGATCTCCGAAGCCGCGCGCGGCGAGATCCTGGACGACCTGCTCGCGGGGTGAGCCACTGGCTCAAGGCGCTCGGCCATGCACGCGGCCCGCTGCCGGCGCGCTGGCTCGAGGACGGCAGCCTGCGCTCGCTGCGCCGAACCGGCTTCCCGCGGCGGCCGCGGATCGTCCCCGGCGACCGGCTCGTCTACTACGCGTCGGTCTGGCAGCGCGTCTTCGCGATCGTGGAGGTCGTCGCCGATCCCGAGCAGGTCGACCATCCGCGCTGGCCCTGGATCGTGCGCGTGGAGCCGCTGCTCGTGCTCCCCGACCTCGACGTCGCGCCGCCCGTCGAGGCGATCGGGATCGCGCCGCGCTCGATGAGCCAGCAGTCCCACATCCGGCTGACGGTCGACCAGTACGAGCGGGCGGTCGAGGCGCTGGCGTCGGTCGCGGGCTAGAAGGAGCGCTCAGCTCGGCGCGTTTGCGCCGCGCGTCGCGTGGCTCGGGCATCGAGGGGAAGGCCGGTCGGCCCAGCCGCGACTGACGGTTGTTGCGCCTAGCGCAACACGCGTCAGCCAAGCGGCGGCGGGCCGCCTCGCCGTCGCCGACGCAGTACCCACACCTAGACAGACCCCGGCAGCAGCCCGAGCTGGCCGAGGATCGTCGCGGTGTCGAAGTAGACGCGCTCGCAGACGAGCCCTTCGCCTTCGAACTCGAAGACCGCGAGGCAGCGGCACTCGAACGCCTTTTGCGTGGGCGGGATGCCGCGCAGCTCGCCCTCGTGGGTGCCGCGCAGCCAGAACTCGGCGAGCACCGCGTCGTCGGCGTGGTGCATCTTGATCAGCTCGTTGCGCTGATCGGGGAACGCGGTCCGGGTCTCCTTGAAGTACCGGTCGACCGCCTCCTCGCCGTCGTGGACCTCGCCGGTCGGGATGATCTCGTAGCGCGGGCGCCGGAACGTGCCCATGGTGACGTCGAACTCGTGCCGGTTCTCCGACTCCATGTGCTCGCGGACGATCTGTTCGCGTATGTCTCTGAGGCTCACGCGGCAACGCTAAGCGTTGCCACCCCGGGCCGCCAGTCGACCGGGCACAGCTCGCCGGTGCGCAGCGCCTGCAGGACGCGGAGCGTCTCGGCCGGGCTGCGGCCGACGTTCAGGTCGGTGACGCTCGAGTGGCGCACGACGCCCTCGGGGTCGATCAGGAACGTCCCGCGCAGCGCGGCGCCGTCCTGGCCCAGGACGCCGAACGCGCGGCTGAGCGCGTGCGACGGATCGGCGAGCACCGGGTAGCGCACGTCGGCGAGCAGCGAGTGGCTCTCGAACCACGCCTTGTGCGTGTAGAAGCTGTCCGTGCTGGCGGCGAGCAGCGTCGCGCCCTCGGCGGCGAACTCGTGCTGGAGCTCGGCGAAGCCCTGCAGCTCGGTCGGGCAGACGAACGTGAAGTCGCGCGGGTAGAAGACGAGCGCGGTCCACTCGCCGTCGTGGGCGGGTACGGCGAGCGACTGCGGCTCGCGCTCGCCGCGGATGTACGCCTCGACTGTGAGGTCCGGGACGCGGGATCCAACTGAGGGGGGCATATCGCGAAGGTACGCCCGCCGCACCTTGTCCTCGTCCGCCTGCAGGACGGTCTCGCGTCATCCTCGCGGACGACGCAACTCAGGGGACTCGCCCGCCACGCTTGGCCCTCGTCCCCCACCCGAACGGTCTGCCGTCATCCTCGAGGAGGACCGACAAAAGGGTCAGACCCAAATGTCGGTGCTAGCCGCGTGAGAGGTGCCTGCGCAGGAAGGCGATCGTGCGGGCCATCGCCGTGCTCGCGTACTGCTGGCCGTGGCGGGAGCCGGGGAGGACGATCGCGCGGCTGTCGACGCCGGCGGCGCGCAGCGCGCGGGCCATGCGGGTCGACTGCGACGGCGGCGTGGAGTCGCCACGCGAGCCGAAGAGGAGCATCGGCGCGTCGCCGTGGTTGACGTGGTCGATGGGGGAGGCCAGGGCCCACGTGTCCGGACAGCCGGCGAGGTCGCAGCCGAGATAGGTCTCGACGTTCGTCGCGTTCTCGCCCCGCAGGTGTTCGAGATCGAGCTGGCCCGACCAGGTCACGGCGGCGCCGAGCCGCATGCCCGTGCGCAGCGAGCCGGTGCCGAGGCTGCCCACGAGCGCCACGAGGTTCCCG
>VAYD01000503.1:2113-3426 GCA_005883905.1 Actinomycetota bacterium | reverse complement strand
CGGCGCCTGCGGAGCATCCCGGGCGTCGGCGCGTGGACGATCGAGATGCTCGCGCTGACCGGGCAGGGCCGCTACGACCAGCTCCCCGCGGGCGACCTGAACTACCTGAAGGCCGTCGGGCGCCTGCGATCAGGCGGCGATCCGCACGCGCGCGCCACCGAGGACGAGGTCCGCGACCTGTTCGCTCCCTACGGCGAGTGGGCGGCCCTGGCGGCCGCGCACCTCACCCGATCCCCTGTCCAGGCAGGTAGTCGTTCGTCACGGCACGGCCGACTGCCGGCGGCTGCCTGATCAGGTTGTTGTCGAACATCCACTTCGCGTAGCGCCCCCACGCGTTGAAGTCCTGCCAACCGAACGGCTTGTCGCCCGCCGGGAAGAACGCCGGTAGCGTCGCCTTGACCGACGCGAGCTGCAGCCCGCGGTCCAGGTCCTTGTTCGCCGCCAGGAGCGGGTCGACGCCCGCGTTCGGATCGGCCTTGAGCGCGTTGTAGCCCGCGGCTGCGGCCTGCATGAAGCGCCGCACCTTCGAGGCGCCGTCGCGCGTGCGGAGCGTGTCCTCGCGCGCGACGACGATGAGCTCGTCGTAGGTCGGCACCCCCGCCTGGTCGACGCGGATGATCTTCGGGTGCTTGTGCTTGCGCTGGAGCTGGATGCCCTCGTAGTTCCAGAACCCGCCGAGCGTCGCGTCGACCTTCTTGGACAGCATCGCCGGCACGAGGTTGAAGCCGACGTTGACCTCCTTGATGCCGGTGACGCCCGCGTTCTGGGCGATCGTCTTGAGGTAGGCCGACTGGTAGGGGATGCCCGCGGTGCCCACGCGCTTGCCCTGCAGGTCGGCGGGGCGCGAGACGTTCTACGATCGCGCCCACCGAGGCCAGCTTCAGGCCCTTGTCGCGCGCGAGGAACAGCTCTGGTTCGTAGGAGATCGCCAGGTCGACCTTCCCTGCCGCGAGCAGCCGCAGCGGCTCGGCCGGGTCGTTGGGTGGCTGCAGCTTGAGGTCGAGGCCGGCGCGCTTGAAGTCGCCGCGCGCCTGCGCCGCGTAGAGACCGGCGTGGTCGGCGTTGGGGAAGAAGTCGAGCATCACGGTCAGCGGCTCGGCGGAGGCCGCGGTGGTGGTCTCCTTCTTCTCGCCACAGCCGGCGAGCACGGCCGCGGCGGCGGCGAGCAGGACGAGGCGTTTCACGAGCGGTCCTTTCGGGTCCAGGGAACGAGGACGCGCTGGGCCATGCCCAGCGCGGTGAAGAGCGCGACGGCGAACAGGGCCAGCACGACCGTGGCCGCCCAGGCGCGGGCGGTCTCCAGCTGCGGCGTG
>VAYD01000503.1:0-2106 GCA_005883905.1 Actinomycetota bacterium | reverse complement strand
AGCAGGTGCCCGAGCCCCTTCTCGGAGCCGGTGTACTCGGCGAAGACCGCTCCGATCACCGCGACGGTGACCGCGATCTTCGCGCCGGTCAGCGCCGCCGGCAGCGCGGCGGGCGCCTCGACCATGCGCAGCGTCTGCCAGCGCGAGGCATCGAGCGTGCGCATCAGCTTGAGCAGCTCGGGGTCCACGTGGGCGAGCGCGTCGAGCGTCGTGACGACCACCGGGAAGAAGCAGACGATCACGACGATCGCGAGCTTGGCCGAGATGCTGAAGCCGAACCAGAAGACCAGCAGCGGCGCGAGGATCACGAACGGCACCGCCTGGCTGGAGACCAGCAGCGGGTAGGCGGCGCGCCGCAGCGGCGGCGAGAGGTGCAGCGTGAACGCCAGCAGCCCGCCGACGAGCAGCGCCAGCACGACGCCGATCCCGACCTCCTGCGCGGTCACGGACAGGTTCGACAGCAGCAGCGACCGGTCGTCCCACAGCGACTGCGCGACCTCGTGCGGGGGCGGGAGGATGAACGCGTCGACGTTGCTGACGCGCGTGTAGAGCTCCCAGGCGCCGACGAACAGCGCAAGCAGGACGAGCGGCGCGATCATCGCAGCGCCTCCAGCGCGCGCTGGCGCAGAGCGACGAGCTCAGCGTCGGTGGCCGTTCGCGGCCGGTCGAGCCAGACCTCCACCTCGGCGACGATCCGCCCCGGCCGCGGCGACATCACGCAAACTCGGTCGGCCAGGACGCAGGCCTCCTCGACGTCGTGGGTCACGAGCAGCACCGTGCGCGGCTCTTCGGCCAGCGCGCCCGACAGCCACGCCTGCATCTCGCTGCGTGTGATCGCGTCGAGCGCGCCGAAGGGCTCGTCGAGGCACAACACCGGCTTGCCGCTCAGCAGCGTGCGCAGGAACGCCACGCGCTGGCGCATCCCGCCGCTCAGCTCGTGCAGGCGCGAGCCCTCGAAGCCCTCCAGCCCGAAGTGCTCGAACAGCGGGCGCGCCTTCGCGCGGGCGGTCTCGCGGTTGTCGCCGGCCACGCGCCGGGCGAGCGCAGCGTTGTCGATGGCGTTGAGCCAGGGCAGAAGCGAGTCGCGCTGCGGCATCAGCACCGCCGGTTCGGTCGCGCAGGTTCCGGCGTCGGGCTGCTGCAGTCCGCACACGATCTCGAGCAGCGTCGACTTGCCGCAGCCACTCGGCCCGACGACCGCGACGACCTCGCGCGGCGCGACCGACAACGACAGGTCTGCCAGCGCGGTGACCGGCCCGAAGGCGCGGTGTATGCGGGTGAGCTGGACCCCGCCATCGACGTGCATCGCTCCCTCCGCGGGCATTACCCCACAGGTTCGAAGGGTCAGATCCGGGTCGCGGACCTATCTCAGCCGGCCGTCCCGCCAGCACCCCTGTGATCGGATGATCCGGATGCTACGGGACTCGCTGCGGCAGCGACCCCTGGTCGCTGCGCGAATCCGAGACCGCCGTCCGCAGGCCGCTCAGCGGGTCGATGCCGGCCAGCTGCACGCGCGGGCGGATGTTGTACTCGCCCTTGCGGCTGAGGGTGTAGCCGCGGGTGGAGAGCTCGGTCAGCACCGCCGGCGCGACGCGCGCATCCTCGATCTCGAGCGTCGCGGAGCCCTGGTCGTCGAGGCGCTCGGCATCGACCGCGTGCGGGAGGTCCTGCCCGAAGTCGACGACGTCGAGGATCGTCTCGAGCGCGCCCATGATGATCCGCGAGCCGCCCGCGCCGCCAGTGGCGAGGATCGGGACGCCGCCCTGCGCGACGATCGTCGGGCTCATCGAGGAGCGCGGACGCTTGAACGGCGCCGCCTCGTTCGCGGTGCCCGGGCCGCTGAAGTCCGTGAGCTCGTTGTTGAGCAGGAAGCCCGTGTGCGGCGCGACGACCGCGCTGCCGAACTCCTGCTCGATGGTGCACGTCAGCGACACCGCGTCGCCGTGGCTGTCGATCACGTCCATCTGCGTCGTCGAGCCGTTCGGGTTGGCGTCCGCGCCGGCGGCTGCGGGGAAGGTGCCGGGCGCGTAGGCGTGCGTGTGCGCCGGGTCGATCTCGCTGCGCCGCTGCGCCGCGTAGTCCTTGTCGGTGAGCTGCGGCGGGATC
>VAYD01000487.1 GCA_005883905.1 Actinomycetota bacterium | reverse complement strand
GGCACGTACCCCGGGTCCGGCCCCAGCCGCATGCGCTCTGCCGTGTTGTAGCGGGCGAAGCCCCAGCGGCGGACCGCATCGGCGGCGACCGGGTTCGTGTCCGGCACGATCAGCGTCGCGGGCTCGGGCCCCGCAGCCGCGGCCGACATCAGCGCCAGGCCGACGTCCTCGTCACGGCCGATGATCGCCGCACCCGATCCCCACGCGGACGCGACGGCGAACCCCATGACCCCGATCCCGTCGTCGATCGCGACGCCGCGCAGCGGGCGCAGCTGGTCGATCACGGCCACGCGGTCCTCGCCGGTGGCGGCCCGGTCGGCGGTCAGGATCTTCAGCCGGTCGTCGTCGGTCAGTCGCCGCACGATCATGCCGCGGCGCACCCCCGCGACGCCGCGCCAGGCCGTCGCGCTGCCCTCGGCGACGAAGCTCAGGCGCTCATAGACGTGGCGGCCCTGCTCGGTCGCGTAGAGCAGCACGGTGTGCGCACCCCGCTCGCGCAGCCAGTCGACCGACGCCTCGGTCAGGGCGCGCCCGAGCCCGCGCCGTCGCGAGGCCGGCTCGACGCCGAGCGCGCCGATCCAGCCGGTTGCGCCGAAGCTCGCCACTGATGCCGTGCCGACCAGCGCGCCGCGGTCCTCGGCGACGAAGACCTTCGCCGCCTCACCCTCGAAGGGGTAGTCCAGCAGCCTGCCGACCGTCGATCCGAAGCCCGCACGGCGCAACAGATCGGCGACGATCGGAGCTTCGGCCCGAAGCGCAGGACGGACGGTCGCGGGCATCAACCCGCGACGATATGTCAAGGCGAGCCGCTTGTGCTCAGATGGGCCGGTCGCGCTCGACGTAGCGGTCGCGCGGCGGCACACGGTCGCGATCGCTCCACGCGATGAGCGTGAACAGCGAGATCAGCAGGCCGACCACGCCGACGATCATGAGGATCGTGCCGACCGTGGCGAGCGAGACCCCCGACACGTGCGCCGTGACGGCGAACTTGAGGATCGCGCCGACTGCGAACAAGAAGATGCTAACTCCGATTCCCATGCCTCCGGCGTCCCCGATCCCCACGGGGCGCAAACGCCGCACACCCTAGGCTTCATGTCATGACTGCGACGTTGACCGATGCCTACGACCTGCCGCAGGAGTTCAAGGACTTCCGCGACGCGATTCGTCAGATCGTGCGTGAGCGGGTGGCGCCGCGGGCGGCCGAGATCGACGCGAAGGGCGAGTATCCGTGGGACATCCGCAAGCTGTTCGGCGAGCAGGACCTGATGGGGCTGCCGTTTGCGCAGGAGTACGGCGGGACCGGCACCGGCACGCTGATGCTCAACGTCGCGGTCGAGGAGGTCGCGCGGGCGTGTGCGTCGAGCGCGTTGATCTTGATGGTGCAGGAGCTCGGCACGCTGCCGATCCAGCTGTTCGGCAGCGACGAGCAGAAGGACAAGTGGCTGCCGAAGTGCGCGTCGGGCGAGTGGTCGCCGGCGTTCTGCCTGTCAGAGCCCGAGGCGGGCAGCGACCCGGCGTCGATGCGCACGACGGCCGTGCAGGACGGCGACGAGTGGGTCATCAACGGCACCAAGAACTGGATCACCAACGCGTCGATCGCGGACTTCTACGTCGTGTTTGCGGTCACCGATCGCGAGGCCAAGCGCTCCAGCGCGTTCATCGTCGGCAAGCTCGAGCACAAGCTCGGCATCAAGGGCTCGCCGACCGGCCAGCCGGTGTTCGAGGACGTCCGCGTCCCGGCGCAGAACATGATCGGCGCCCCGGGCAAGGGGCTCAGCGTGGCGCTCGGCACGCTGGAGCGCACGCGCCTGGGAGCGGCGGCGCAGGCGGTCGGGATCGCGCAGGGCGCGATCGACTACGCCAACGCCTACGCGAAGCAGCGGATCGCGTTCGGCAAGCCGATCAACGAGTTCCAGGCGATCCAGTTCAAGCTCGCCGACATGGAGACCAAGACCGCCGCCGCGCGCGAGCTGCTCTACAAGGCCTGCGCGATGGCCGACCGCAACGAGGCCGGCCTGGGGAAGTACACATCGATGGCCAAGCTGTTCGCCTCCGACACCGCGATGTGGGTCACCATCGAAGCGATCCAGGTCCTCGGCGGCTACGGCTACGTGAGCGAATACCCCGTCGAGCGCATGATGCGCGACGCCAAGATCACCCAGATCTACGAAGGCACCAACGAGATCCAGCGCATGGTGATCGCGAGGGCCATGCGCTAGCCATGCCGCCCGCCCGCCGGATCATCCTCGCAGCCGTGATGGCGATGAGCCTCGGGCTCTCGGCCGTCGTGGTGATGGAGGGATTCAGCGCGGAGGCGCCGGTGAAGCTGATCGAGACGGCCGCCGTGATCGTGGTGTTCGCCGGTGCGCTGGGGGCCGCGATGATCCTCGTGGGCCTGCGGATGGCCGACTGGCAGGAGCCCGAGGACGAGGCCGAGTTCGAGCGGGTCGTGCAGCGCGCGGAACGGCTCGCGCGCGAAGGGACCTACGCGGAGCCCGACGAGTCCGAGTTCATGGACCTCGACCCCTACGACGACCACGACTTCGAGGAGCTCGTGCGCGACGCGCTCGACGACCTGCCTGACCTGCTCAAGCCGCTGATCGAGAACCACAACGTCGCCGTCGTGATCTCCGACGGCGGCCGGCGCCGCCGCGCCTACGGCCTCTACCACGGCGACGGCGCCACCCGCGACGAAGTGCCCGATCGGATCGTGATCTACCGCGACACGCTGCGGCGCGACTTCGGGCACGACGCCGAGCTGCTGCGCCAGCAGGTGACGATCACGGTGCGCCACGAGCTCGCCCACCACATCGGGTTCGACGAGCTCGGGGTCCGCGGTCTCGGGCTCTGATCAGCGCTCGCGGGCGAACACGAACGTGCCCTTCGGCCGCTGCGTGATCGCCGCCTTCTGATCGACCTTCAGGTCGCCCGCCGACGCGCGGTGGCCATTGACCCAGACGACCGCGTCGTGGACGAGCGTGATGTCGACGGTCTTGTACGTCGCCGTCTTGGTGCCCTCGCGCAGATGGATCGTCGAGCCGTCGACGCCGGTGATCGTGCCGCGATCGAACGTGATCGTCTTGAACGTGTCGTCGCGCGCGGGCACGACGTACTCGGCGTGGATCGGCGCGCGGTGGAAGCCGCGGTGGTGCAAGCCGCCGCCTCCGTGGGCAGAGCTGAGCGCGGCATTGATGCCGAGCGCCCCGCCTGCGGACACGACAGCGGTGGTCGCGATCAGGGACAGCTTGTTCATGGCCCTCCCGTACCCTTCTCGGCGCATTGATGATCGTGATGACACCCCAGGCGACGAAGGCCGACATCGACGCTGTGACGGCACGGTTGGAGACCACGGGCGTGCACGTCGTCGTGATGCCCGGCGAGCTGACGACG
>VAYD01000486.1:406-3285 GCA_005883905.1 Actinomycetota bacterium | reverse complement strand
GGCGACCAGGATCCTCACTTCGCGTAGTGCTCCAGCGGCGTGAGCCCGGCCTTGGGCGCGTGCGGGTGCTTGATCCAGAACGCCTCGTGGGTGGGATCGCCGACGCTCCAGTTGATCGCCTCGCTCTGGGCGGCCGCGTTGAAGGCGTTCGTGCCGGCGAACGGGCACGGCGCGAAGGTCGAGCCGTCGGCCGGGGTCGTCGTGGTCACCCCGACGTTGGGCCCGAAGCAGTTGTCCGAGCCGCTGCCGTCGTAGAACAGCTCGCGGCCGTTGAGGTCCGCGCCGCCCAGGCCGAACTGGTTGTCGTGGACCTTGTTGCCGATGAGGTCGGCCGCGTCGGCCTGCTTGAGGAGGATCTGCTTGATGGCGCCGACCCCGACCAGGTAGTTGCCGTAGATGCGGTTGTTGGTGACCTCGGCGCGACGGCCGCCGAAGAGCAGGACGCCGACGCCGACCGGGTAGGGCGCGCTGGTCGCCTGCTTCTTGAGCTTGAACGGGGCGCCCGCGTAGTAGTTGAAGTTGTTCCAGAAGATGTCGTTGTCGGTGATGACGTTGTCCTCCGGCGGGGCGTACTTCTCGGAGTCGAGCGCGTTGGGGACGATGCCCGAGCCGTTGTTGAACCACTGCGACTTCGTGATCGTCACGTACCGCATGTTGGTGCCCGAGAAGCCGAGGACGTTCCCGAACGACTTCACGTTGCGGACGATCGAGCGCACGGGCGTCGTCTGCTTGGGCGTCTGGCCGATGTAGAGCCCTGAGTCGTTGTTGTAGGACGCCTGCGAGTTCTCCATCACGCCCCCGATCGAGTTGAAGGCGTAGATCCCGTAGACGCCGGCGAGCGTCGCGTTGAGGTGGTTGAGCTCGTAGCCGGAGACGTTGACGACGAAGAAGCCGTTGCCGTTGTAGTGCTTGGCGGTGAAGCCGTTGATCGTCACCTGGTTGGCGCCGTCGACGCGCACGCCGTTCTGGCGCGGCGTCTTCTTGCCCTGCGTGCCGTCGAGGACGACCTTCGACGGGTCCTTGGGATTGCCGACGAGCTTGAGGTAGCGCTTGGACGACCCGAGCACCGTCACGCCCTCGCGATAGGTGCCGCTCTTGACCTTGACCGTGTCGCCGGCCTTCGCCTTGTCGACGGCCGACTGGATGGTCCGGTACTTGCAGCCGTGCTTGCACACGGTGAGCGTGTGGAACGGGCCCTTCGGCGCCTTCTGGGTCGTCGAGGGCTTCGACGGCGGCGGATATTGGCCGGCCAGCGCGGCGGCTGGCAGCGCCAGGGCGGCCACCACGGCGAGGCCGATGATGCGGATCTGCGTCATGCGAACGGTTCCTCCTGCGATTCCTCAGGGCTCGACCAGGTACCAGCCCGCCATCCCACCGTCCTGGTGGGTGAAGACGTGGCAGTGGTACAGCCAGCGGCCAGGGTTGTCCTCGATGAAGCGGGCGGTGATCGTCTCGTTGGGCCCCACGGCGGGGGTGTCGACGAACGTGCCGCTGGGGTCCTTCCAGCGGTGTCCGTGGATGTGGAAGTCGTGGAAGTTCGAGTCCATCCCCATCACGTGGATGGCGACGTCCTGGCCGACCTTGGCCCTCAGCGTCGGCGTGTTGCCGGCGAAGGCTCGGCCGTTGATGCACTGGAACTGGCGCTCGAGGTCGGTCACCGGCGGCGCGAGGGAGTGGCCGAAGAGGCCGCGGAAGGTGTTGAGCGTGTGGTTGGGGCCGTGGTCGTGGTAGGGCCACACGCCCACGGCGTCGGGCGTCGCCTCCCACGTGTAGGTGAACTCCTGCCCAGGGCGCACGAAGCCGCCCGCGCGCGTGAAGTCCCCGAGGAAGACGCCGTCGTACTCGGGGTTGTACTTGACCCCGTGCGGGTGCATCGTCAGCGCCTGCCCGGCGCGATCCGACAGGCCGTTGCGGAAGTGCACGACGATCGTGTCGCCCACCTCGGCGTAGAGCGTCGGCCCCGGGATGGCCGGCCCGGCCAGCGGCGCCGCGAAGCCCTCGGTCATCTGCTGGTAGACGAAGGCGCGGTACACGCTCGGGCCGGCAACCGCCCGCCCGTGCCACTCGTCGCGCCGCGGACGGGTGGGCACGATGTCCCACAGCGCCTCGCGCGCCTGGACCCAGTACTCGCGCGCGGTCCCGCCCGGCTGGGGCTGCGGCGTGGTGAAGGTGAGCTGCTCGGTCGGGCCGGCCCCGGGCGCGGCGGTCGCCGCGCGGGCGCGCGGCACCGGCACGCGGCGGGCGGCGGCGTCGGCCTTCGCCGCGTCGCCCGGCTTGGCGACCAGGACGCGCTCGGCGCCGATCGTGCACAGGAACGCACCGGCGCCCGCGGCCAGGAAGCCGCGGCGGGGCAGGCCGTCATCTGACTCGGGGGGCGAGGGCAACGGCGCGCGATCCTACACGCGGCGCCAGTACAGATGTACTGTGACGTCGCAGATGGCCACCGTCGTCCACCGCCCGCCGTCAGAGGCCATTCGCGCCGCGATCGTCGAGGCCACGATCCGCGTGATCGGACGCGACGGCGTCGACGGCGTCACCCACCGCGCGGTCGCCCGCGAGGCCGGCGTCTCGCTCTCATCGACGACCTACCACTTCGCCTCGCGCGACGAGATCGTCTCCGAGGCGCTGCGCCACGTCGCCGATCTCGAGATCGAGCGCATCGCGCGCGACGCCGAGACGCTCGCGGAGGGCCATCCCGATGTCCCCTCGATCGCCCGGGCGCTGGCGGCGTGGCTGGCCGAGCAGGTGCACGGCGACGACCTGCTGCGCGTGCGCGCCGGCTATCACCTGCAGCTTGAGGCGGCCCGGCGGCCAGAGCTGCGCGCCATCCACGTCGCCTGGGGCCAGGCCGTGCAGGGGCTGGCCGAGCGCGTGCTGCG
>VAYD01000486.1:0-361 GCA_005883905.1 Actinomycetota bacterium | reverse complement strand
CCGGGCTTCGAGCGCCGCGCGCGCCCAGTGATCGAACGCCTGCTCTCGACCCTCACGGCGCCGTGACGGCCGGCGAGCTGCGCAGGGCCTGCCTCGCGCTGACGGGCGCCACCGAGACGTTTCCCTTCGGCCCGGAGAACTCGGTCTTCAAGGTCTCGGACAAGGTCTTCGCCATCAGCCGCCTGGACGCCGAGCCGCCGCTGCGCATCTCGCTGAAGTGCGAGCCGGGGCTCGCCGAGCAGCTGCGCGCGAGCCATGCCGCGATTACGCCCGGTTACCACCTCAACAAGCGCCACTGGAACACCGTCGTCCTCGACGGCTCGGTCCCCGACACGATGGTGCGCGACATGATCGAGGACAG
>VAYD01000485.1:1320-3475 GCA_005883905.1 Actinomycetota bacterium | reverse complement strand
CCCTTGCGGCGCTTGCGCATCTCCTCGGCGAGGGTGCGCATCAGGTGACCGATCGAGACGCCGAGGCGCTCGCCCTGCACGATCGTCCGCACGAGCGAATGCACGGCCGGGGTGTCGCAGCGGGCGAGCAGGTTCTCGAGGGCCTCGGTGCTCGACGCTCCGAGGCTCTGCTGCTGCAGCAGGAGGCGAAGCTCGTCGCCGAGCGGGCCGTCGATCCGCGACGACGACGCCCGGATAGCGCCGTTGAAGCCCATGCCGCCCTCGACGCCTACGAGCAGCAGGTCGACGAGCTCCGGGATCTCGGAGTCGATCTGGTCGAGGCGCATGCGCGCTCGCCGGTTCAGCGCGGCCATGGGCACCATGACGCCGATCAGGACTCCCATCGCGACCTCGAAGAAAGCGAGCGCCGGCTTCGCGCTGGTCGTGGTCGCGAACCAGAACATCACAAGCGGGACGGCCACCACGCTCACCGCGTACCAGCCCAGGTAGCGCTCGACCGACGTCGAGTGCAGCCCGGCGCCGAGCAGGTTGCGCCGGATCGACGCCACCCGCGCCTTCCCCAGGCGCGGCGCGATCACGCCGCCGAGCGCCTCGACGAGGCTGCGGCGCTCCTCTTCCACGAGCGCTCGATCCCCCGTCATGAAGCCGTACTCCTGGATCTGCTCCAGCGCACGCACGGTGCGCACGCGCGGGAGCATCACGGCGCGCAGCACGAGCGCGGCGGCGGCTCCGATCAACAGGATTGCGAGCAATGCGGCGCCGACCACGACAGCCTCCTCAGACCTTGATCTTCACGATTCGGCCGATCCACAGCGAACCCATGGCGATCAGCAGCCCGGCGAACGCGAGCAATGCGTGGCCGTAGCCGGTCTTGAACAGCGGATCCATGGCAGAGCCACCGAGCGACTTCAGCGCGAGGGCAACGATGACCGGAAGCGACGTCAGCACGAGCTGGCTCATCCGGCCCTGCGCCGTGAGCGTCCTGACGAGCCGGCGGATGTCATCGCGCGCGCGGATGTTGCCGACGACGCGGTCGAGCGCCTCGGCGCCGTTGCCGCCCGTCTCGCGCTGGATCACGGTGACCAGCCCGACCTGCTTGAGGTCGTTGTTGTCCATCCGATCGACCATCCGCTGCAGCGCCGTGTCGAGCGGGACGCCGAGTCGCTCGTCCGCGATCACGCGGCGGAACTCCGAGGCCGTCGGCTCGGGCGCGTGCTCAACGAGCTGGGACAGCGCGCCGACGAAGCTGTTGCCGGTGCGCATCGCCGACGTGACGGCCTGGATCGAGTCCGCGAGCTGATCAGCGAACAGCCGCCGCTGGCGCCCGAGCTGCCGCCTGACGACGGCGCGGGCGATGAATGGGCCCGCCACAAGCGCGATGATCACCATGAATCCGGTCTGGAAGATCGCCGTCGCCACGAAGGCGAGCAGGAGCGTCCCCAGGACCGTGTAGAGCAGGAAGGCCACCGGACCCACGTCCATCCGTGCGAGCTCCAGGGTCTCCTCCAAGCGCTCGATGCGCGCGCTGCGGTGGCGGTTGGCCCCGGGCTCGAGATCCTCGCTCGCCGGGGCGGCTGCGCCGTACACGCTGACCCTGCCGCGCAGCGCGGCCCGCCGCGCCTGGTGGCGCAGCGGCAGCCCGATGCCTCCGATGATCAGCAGCATCACGAGCGCCGCGATGACGAGCGCGCCGGCTGTCGTGGAGAAGAACGACGACTTGCCGGCGCCGGGCGCGTCGAGCGACTGGCCGATCTCGCCGCGGGTGCGGATCGTCGGCGCCGTGTAGGCGGACGCCGCCTGCTCGGCGCCGGCCGTGACCTACACCTTGACCCCGGCGCCGGCGGGCGCGGAGGACAGGTAGCGGATCGTGTACGCGTTGGCGAGCTGGTCGCCCAGGGAGCGGTAGATCGCCGCCAGCGCCTTCGGCGATGCCGCGCCGAGGTACTCGCCCGACCCGACGTTCGCGATCGACTCCAGCGACTTGGGGTCGAACAGGCTCGATCGCAGGCCGACCGTGAACAGCCGCGCGTGGGCGATGCCTGCATCCGAGGCGATCTTCGCCGGCGTGGCGGTGCTGCCATAGTCGTGCCCGTCGGAGAGGACCACGATCGCCGCGGCATCGAACTTCGCCGGATCGATCTCGTGCAGCGCGGTT
>VAYD01000485.1:0-1307 GCA_005883905.1 Actinomycetota bacterium | reverse complement strand
CCCGCGCGCCAGCGCCGGGCGGCTGTCCAACGCCTGCGTGAGCGTGTCGGCGTCGGTCGTCGGGTGCGCGAGCACCCGCGGCGTCGCGTTGAAGGTGACGATCCCGAGCGGCTGCGCTGCCGGGCGTTGCGCGGCGAACGCGCGGGCGGCCGCCATCGCACCGCTGATCGGCTCGCCCCGCATGCTCGTGCTCGCGTCGATGAGCAGCAGCACCGCGAAGCGGTTCGTCGCGGGCACGACGATCAGGCGCTGGACCGGCTGGCCGTCCTCGGTGACGTGGACGTCGCCAGGCGCGACGGCCGCGTTCGTCGGGAGGGTCAGCACGAACGACCGGACGGGGAACGTGCCGTCGGACGGCGACAGGCGCGAGCCGGCGGCATGCGCCGACGGCGCAAGCACCGCTGCGCCGAGCGCGAGGCACGCGAGCAGGCGAGCCATTCGGCTCACTGCGACACCGCCCGGGGGAACGGCTGCGAAGCGGCGGCGAACAGATCGCTCGTCAGGGTCAGCCCGTGCTTCTCGAACTTGTGCAGGAACGACGGGCGCAGCCCGGTCGGGTTCAGGTGACCGCGCACGTTGCCGTTCTGGCCGACGCCGTCGATCTTGAACTCGTAGATGTCCTGCAGCGTGATGACGTCGGACTCCATGCGCTGCACCTCGGTGATCGCCGTGACGCGGCGGGAGCCGTCCTGCAGGCGCTCGAGATGGATGATCAGGTCAAGCGCGGAGGCAACCTGCTGGCGGATCGCCCGCACCGGCAGATCGAAGCCGGCCATCAGCACCATCGTCTCGACACGCGAGAGCGCGTCGCGCGGCGTGTTGGCGTGCAGCGTCGTCAGCGAGCCGTCATGGCCCGTGTTCATCGCCTGCAACATGTCCAGCGCCTCGGCGCCGCGGACCTCGCCGACGATGATGCGATCGGGGCGCATGCGCAGGGCGTTGCGCACCAGGTCGCGGATCGAGATCGCGCCTTCGCCCTCGATGTTGGCGGGCCGCGACTCGAGTCGCAGCACGTGGGCCTGGTTGAGGCGCAGCTCCGCCGCGTCCTCGATGGTGACGATGCGATCGCTGCCGGGGATCGCGGTCGACATCGCGTTGAGCAGCGTCGTCTTGCCCGAGCCGGTGCCGCCCGAGACGAGGATGTTCAGCTCCGCCTTGATGCAGCGCTCGAGGAACTCGATCGCCTCCGGCGTCAGCGTCCCGAGCTTCACGAAGTCACGCAGGCCCAGGCGGTTCTGCGTGAACTTTCGGATCGTCACCAGCGCCCCGGAGAGCGACAGCGGCGGGATGATCGCATTGACACGGCT
>VAYD01000479.1 GCA_005883905.1 Actinomycetota bacterium | reverse complement strand
ACGAACGCGAGCGTGAACACGAAGGCGAAGATCAGCGGCAGCCTGCTCGTGAGCTGATCGGCGAAGTCCTTCGAGCTCGCCGCCTCGCCGGAGACGTTCACTGTCGTCCCGTCGACCCGCCCGAGCGTCGCCGGGATGATCGTGTCGCGAAGTTCGTTCAGGGAATTCAGCGACGTCTTGTCGGTGCCGTTGCCGGGTGTCGGGACCTCGATCTTGGCGACCGTGCCCGCTCGGTTGTAGGTGACCTCGGCGCCCGGCAGGAACGACTTCGATGCGTCGACCCGGGACCGGAGCGCGGCGATGCCCGCGGCCGTGGCGCCGGACCGGACGTGGTCGCCCTGTAGGTCTTGATGATCGGCAGATCCTGGGGCATCTGATCGACGCCGCTGGTCACCACCCGCAGCTGCAGGGCGGGAATCGCCAACGCGATCAGCAGTGCGCCCGCGAGCGCTGCAGACAGACCTGGGCGCCGCATGACGGCCCCTGTGACCGCCATCCACGCGCGCGACCGGCCCGCCGGCGGCCGCCTGCGCCCGATGATGGGGATCCGGCCCTTCTCGACCCGGTCGCCTAGCCACGACAGCATGGCCGGGAGCACGGTGAGCGACGCGAACATGGCGATGGCGACCACCAGGATCGCCCCCTCGGCGAACGAGATGAACGTCCTGTCGCCGCTGATCAACATGCCGGCCATCGCAACGATCACGGTCATCCCGGAGATCAGGACTGCGCGCCCGGATGTCGCGGCTGCGGCATACAGGGCACCGCGCTCGTCGCGCCCGCCGGCGCGTTCCTCGCGCTCCCTTCGCAGGTAGAACAGCGAGTAGTCGACGCCCACCGCCAGCCCGATCATCAGGACCACCGCCGGTAGGTTGGAGTCGACGGGCAGGCCCACGCTCGCCAGGGCGATCAGACCGAGTGTGGCGAGCACCGAGGAGAGCCCGATCAGCAGGGGCACGCCCGCTGCGACCAGCGAGCCGAACGTGATCGTGAGGATGATCAGCGTCAGCGGCAGCGACAGCTCTCCAGCCTTCGCGAGATCGTCGGTGAAGACCTTGTTGATGGCCTTGCGGGTGCTGGCTCCGCCGATCTGCCTGATGTCCATGCCGGGGTGCCCGGTCTGCACCGCCGCGACCGCGGCGAGGCTCGGGGCGACCCGATCCGCGGCCTCGGTCGAGTCACCGGCGATGCGGAACTTGACCAGAGCGGCGTGCCCGTCGGACGAGACGTCGCCGGCACCCGTCAGCGGTGACCGGATCCGCGAGACGTACTGCAGCCGGGCAAGGCGGCCCGTGATCTCCGTGACCGCCGCCCGGAACTCCGGGTCCTTGACAGTGAGCTTGTCGCTCTGGACGAACGCGACCTCCTCGACCGGCCGCAAGCCGGCATCGTGGAGCGCCACCTCGGCGCGGTGGGACTCGCCGGAGAACTGATCGGCGTCGGAGATCGACTTGGTGCCGGACGCAGTGCCAAGCGCGAACACGACGACGACGAAGGCCAGCCACCCCCAGAACGCCTTCTTGCGATGACGGCTGCTCCAGACGGCCATGCGGGCCGCGAGGTTGTGCTTCTGGGGCGACTCGGGGGACATGCCTGGCTCCTCACGTGCGGCGGCGGCGTCGTCCTTGGCGGATCGACACTATGCGCCGGCCGAGGGTCTGCTCTGACATGCCGTGTGAACGATTGCGATGGCCGACCTAGACTTGGACCATGCCGGAGCCATCGGCGAACGATCGCGGGACCGAGAACCTGCGCGTGCTCATCGCCAACGAGCGCGAGGATCGACTGGCGCTCGTGGCGCCGGTCGTGATCGGGCTCGGGCACGAAGTCATCGCGCGTGAGATCGAGGTCGAGGACGTGGGCGCGGTGACCGCCCGTGAGCGGCCCGACGTCGCGCTCGTCGGCCTCGGGGAGAGCTCAGGTCATGCGCTGGAGCTGATCGAGAAGATCGTCCGAGAGGCTGCGTGCCCGGTGATCGTGCTGCTGCACGCCCGCGATCCCATGTTCGTCAAGGAGGCCTCGAAGCGAGGCGTCTTCGCCCACGTCAGCGACGCAGACATCGGCGACTGGCAGAGCTCGATCGACATCGTGCTGCGCCGCTTCGCCGAGTACCACGAGCTCGAGGGAGCCTTTGGGCGGCGCGCGCTGACGGAGCGGGCCAAAGGCATCCTGATGGAGCGCCACGCCATCGACGAGGCCAGCGCCTTCGAGATGTTGCGCGAACGGTCGCGCAAGGACAATCGCAAGCTCGTCGACCTCGCGGCGGCGGTGGTCGACGGGTATCGGCTACTGCCGAAGCAGCCGGCGGCGCAGCGCGTCTCCACGCCAAGTCAGCGGTAACGAATGGGGTGGAGCCGTCGACGGCATGTCCCGGACGATGTCCCCGATCCCGCGGTTCGAGTCCCTCCTCCGGCATCAGCCCGAACAAAACCCTGCTTGACGCCGATGAGGCGTAGGGTCGTCTCGCGGTCGCGCGGTGGGCTACAAATTCAATTGCCGAGGGGTTCGACAGGGTCTCGGCAGCGAAGGGGTGCATCACGATGACCGCAGATGAGAACGTAGGCGTCATGAGGCGCGCCTACGAGGCCTTCAACACGGGCGACATCAACACGCTCGTCGACCTCTTCGACGAGACCGCTGTGTGGCACTTGCCGGGCCGGAGCTCGATGGCCGACGATTACCAGGGGCGCGACGCGACATTGGCGTACTTCGGCCAACTGGCGCAGGAGACCTGGCTGCAGATGGTGACGACCGCGTGGTCGGCATCCAGCGCAGCACCGCGGACCGAGACGGCAAGCACCTGGATGTTGCCGACTGCATCGTCTTCGAGCTCAAGGACGGCCGGGTGACTGACGGTCGGGAGCACTTTGAGGACCTCTACGCGTGGGACGAGTTCTGGTCGTAGCCCCGGCGGCGCCTGACAGAACACGCGATGGTTCGCGGCTCTCGTGGTCGAGCCGGCCGCGGTCGAGCTCGCCGGCGACAGCTCGAGTACGAGCGACCTGAACGACTCGTTCATGCTGAGGCAGCTCAACGTCTCAGCGTCACGGCGCGGCGGGCGCGCCCGATGTTGCCCGCCGCGTCGCGGGCAGTGACGGTCACCGACAGGCGGAGGCTGCGCCGTCCGTGCAGCCGCCGGCGGGCGGCGCGCGGGAACCGCAGCGAGAGCGTCGTGGTGCCGGCGGATGAGCTTGCTCCGCCGGCCGCGAGGCGCCCGCCGGCCGCCGCGTTCCCCTGCAGCGCTGCGGGCTCGTCGAGTCCCACGCGGATGCGCAGCCCGCGAGCGAGCGCCGTGGCGAGGTGCTGATGGGCGACAACCGACACACGTACCGTCGGTGGCGTGACGTCGGCGACGGCGGGTGGCGTGTCCCCGCCGCGCGGCGGACCGCCGTCGGCCGGGCTGCCAGGCGCGAGATCGGTCGGGTGGCCCGCAGCGATCTTGACGTCCGCCGGCCCCCAGGCCGGGCCCTGCGCGTCGGTGAGCACGCGCCGCGGCTGGCCCAGGCCGACGCACCCCTGCGCCAGGTCCCCGACGTGGACGACGTAGGTGTCCGAGCCCTGCTGATAGGCGATGTCGCCGCCGTCTGGCGACCATGAGGGGCTCGCCAGCTCGCTGGCGCCGCCGTCGATCGTGCAGCGGTACACGGGCGGGTCGTCCTGCGCTGCCGCGGCCGGGGGCGCGGTCGGGATCGAGTAGAGGCGGATCGACGTCACCGAGCCGACGCCCTCGCCGACGGCGAGGCTCGTCAGCTGGCGATTGACCGCCCCGAAGCTGCCGTAGGAGGCGTCCGGGTCGTCGAACCACTGATACGCGTTGGCGTTGTCTGTGTCGCTCGAAGCGTCGGACTTGTGGCCGACCTCGTGCCACAGCACGTTGGCGTAGCCGCTCAACACGTCGGCACCGGGCCAGAACGACACCGTGAGATCGTTAGCGGCCCAGGTCGGATTCGTCCAGCCCTGGCGGATCAGGCCGAACTCGTGCAGATCGGTTGCATGGTCGGCCCAGGTGTACGAGATGCCGCCGACGATGTTGGACGTCCCGGTCACGGGATCGAGACCTTGCTCGTGGTAGAAGCCGAACGCGATCTTCGTGCCGTCGGGCGAGACGCGCGGGAGATAAGGACCCGAGAAGCCGCTGCCGCCCCCGAGGCCGAGCCACGTGAAGACCGGGGCGTTGCGGGGCACGCCCGCCTGCGTCATGCGGTAGAGCGCGTTGCCGTCGTCGATGGCGACGATCGTTCCGTCGTCGGCCTGCGAGGGCGACGCGAAGCGCCGGCCGGTCGTGACCTGTGCCTGGTGCGTGCCGTCGGGGGCCGCTACCCAGACGTTGTCGCCGCGGACGAAGGCGATGCTGCCGGCGTGCGCGGTGGCGGCGCATGCGCAGCAGGCGAGGAGGGCGGTGAGGGCGGGGAGTCGCATGCCCACCAGGAAACGACGTGACGGTCGGGGCGGACAAGGGGAACGGGCACGCGATCACGCGCGGTTCACGCTGGGCTCGCGCTGCGCGCCCGCGCGCCGAGCCGGTCCATTCCGAGGCGCCGTGCCTCTGCGCCCGCGCTCGCCACCAGCGCGGGGTCGCCGGCGGCAAGACCGCGTTCGAGCTGCGCCTCGGCAACCCACCCGGGCGCAGCATTGCGGCGCGCCCAGTCCTCCGCGGCAAGGAAGAGGCCCGTCGCGGCATCGCCGTCTCCCAGGGTCACCTCGAGCGTGCCGAGGTGCAGCGCAACGGGGCCCCAGCACGCGGCATAGCCGCCGAACACGACGCTGTCGCGGTGTGGCGCCAGCGCGTCGCGCACGAGCGCCGCCCGCTCCGCGTCGCCCGTCGCGCGGCAGGCG
>VAYD01000478.1:1464-3335 GCA_005883905.1 Actinomycetota bacterium | reverse complement strand
AAGACGAAGCAGGTCGCCGTCGCGCCGGGTACCGCGTTCGGCGAGTCCGCCCGGCAGGCAGTTCGCATCAGCCTCGCGAGCTCACCCGAAGACCTGGCCGTCGGCATCGGCCGGATGATCGAGAGGATCGACGAGCTAGCGGAGAAGTAAGCCCCCGTCGACGACGAGGGCGGCCCCGGTGATGTAGGACGCGTCCGGACCGGCCAGGAACAGCACCGCCTTCGCGACCTCCTCGTACGTTCCCTGGCGGCCGAGCGGGACGCGCGCCGCGGCGCTTTCGGCCCGTGCCGCCTGCTGCTCCTCGGTGAGGTCGCGCCGCCGGTCGGTCATCACCATCTCCATGAACCCTGGGCAAACGCAGTTCGCGCGGATTCCGTCGGCCGCGAAGTCAAGGGCAAGCGTCCCGGTCAGGGAGACCATCGCGGCCTTGGACACGCTGTACGCAGCCTCGTCTGCGGCCGGCTTGAGACCGGCGATCGATGCCGTGTTCACGATCGTCCCGCCTCCTCCCTCCCGCATCAGTGGGATGGCCGCCTGGGACATGACAAAGGCGGACCTCACGTTCACGTCCATGATCCGGTCCCAGTCGCCGACCTCGGTCTCCAGGACCGAGCGGGCGCGCAGCGGGTCGATCCCGGCGTTGTTGAACAGGACGTCGATGCGCCCGTAGGTCTGGAGCACGTGCTCGTACATCTCGATGACGCGGCCCTCGTGGGTGACGTCGACCTGCATCGACAGGTCGCCGGGCGCGTTCTCCGTGACGTCCGCCCCGGCGACCGTCGCGCCCTCGCGCGCGAACAGCTCGCACGTCGCCGAGCCGATCCCGCCGACCGCGCCGGTGATGACACACACCTTGCCGTCGAGGCGTCCCACGTCAGCCGGTCGCGTAGTAGATGGACTTGACCTCGGTGTACGCGTCGAGCGCGTGCGGCCCGAGCTCGCGGCCGTAGCCGGACTGCTTGAAGCCCCCGAACGGCGTGGCGACGCGCACCGACGTATTCGAGTTGATCGAGACCACCCCGGTCTCGACCGCTCGGGCGACGCGCAGCGCCTTCGCGCCGTCGCGCGTCCAGATCGAGCCCGACAGCCCGTAGATCGTGTCGTTGGCGAGCGCGACCGCCTCCGCCTCGTCGCGGAACGGCAGCACCACGGCCACGGGGCCGAAGATCTCCTCGCTGGCGGCGCGCTCGTCGCGCGCGACCGGGCACAGGACCGTCGGCGGGAACCAGTAGCCGGGCCCGGAGGGCGCGCTGCCGCGGATCGCGACCGGCGCGTCGTCGGGCACGAAGGAGGCGACCTGCTCGCGCTGTCCGGCCGAGATGAGCGGCCCCATCTGGGTGGCCTCGTCCAGCGGGTCGCCGACGCGCAGCGACTCGACGTGCTCCTCGAGGACGTCCATGAAGCGGTCGAGCGCGCTCGCCTCGACGAGGATGCGCGAGCGCGCGCAGCAGTCCTGGCCGGCGTTGGCGAACACGGCCATCGGCGCGCTCGCCGCGGCGCGCTCGAGGTCGGCGTCGGCGAAGACGATGTTGGCCGACTTGCCGCCGAGCTCGAGGGTGACGCGCTTGATCGTCGCCGCGGCGGCCGCGGCGATCGCGCGGCCGACCTCGGTCGAGCCGGTGAAGGCGATCTTGGCGACGCCGGGGTGCTCGACGAGCCGCGCGCCGACCGACGAGCCGGGACCGGCGACGACGTTGACCACGCCCTCGGGCAGCCCGGCCTCGAGGACGAGCTGCTCGAAGCGCAATGCGGTCAGCGGCGTGAGCTCGGCCGGCTTGATCACGACCGTGTTCCCCGCCGCGAGAGCCGGTGCGAGCTTCCACGAGGCGATCGTGAGCGGGAAGTTCCACGGCGTGATCAGCCCGACGACG
>VAYD01000478.1:0-1364 GCA_005883905.1 Actinomycetota bacterium | reverse complement strand
GCCGATCGGCTTGCCGGCGTTGCGGGCCTCGAGCCTCGCCAGGTCCTCCAGCTCGTCCTCGAGCCGGACGGCGAGCGCACGCAGCGCGCCCGCGCGCGCCGCCGGCGCCACGTCGCGCCAGGCGGACCACGCCGCCCGCGCCCGCTCGACCGCCGCGTCGACGTCCTCGACGCCCGCCCGCGGGATCTCGTCGAGCACCGCCTCGGTGGCGGGCTCGACGACCTGGAGCGTGTCGCCCACTAAGGCGAGGACGGCGTCGTCGGGGCCGGCGGCGGCTCCTTCGGCCTGATCGGCGGCTCCTCGGCCGATGCCGTGGGCGGCGCCTGCATCCGCGGCCCGGCCGGCGCCGCGCCCTCCAGCTCGGCCTCGGTCTCCTCGAGCGTGCGGACCGGGCCCGTGTACCGGTGCTTGGCCGAGAGCTGCCACCAGACGCCCACGATCAACCCCAGCACGATGACCAGCGGGGTGTAGTTGAAGACCGTCGCATCGAAGTCGGCGTTCCACGGCACGCCGGCGTGCGCGAAGGGCAGGTCGGCGGAGATGACGACCAGGCCGACGAAGGCGATCGCGCCCCAGTTGATCCAGCGGTAGTGACGGCCGAGGTTCCAGGGGCCGTGCTGGAAGGCGTCGCCCTGCCGCACGCGCAGGTAGACGGGGATGATGTAGGCGATGTAGAGACCGAGCGTGCAGATCCCGGTCAGCGCGACGAACGCGAACGGGAAGCCCGCCTTGTTGGACCACAGCGCGGGGATGCTGATGACCAGCGCGGCCACGGTGACGCCGAGCACGGCGTAGGTCGGCACGCGATGGTGGTTGAGCCGCCGGAAGAGCGGCCAACCCGGCATGCCGCGGTCGCGCGAGAACGCGTACCAGGTGCGCGATGCGCTCGTCAGGCCCGCCATGCCGCAGAAGAGCTGGCCGACGGTGCAGATGATCAGCACCGCCTTGGCCGCGGACGAGCTCAGGGCGGTGGTGATCATCGGGATCGAGCCGCCGCCGCCCGCGTTGATGCCCTTGACGTTCGTGGCGGCGAACATGAGCGCCAGCAGCACGAACCAGCCGATCACCGCGGAGAGCAGCACCGATCGCCACACCCCCTGCGCCGCGCTGACCGCCGCGCCGCGCGTCTCCTCGGCGGTGTGGGCCGAGGCGTCGTAGCCGGTCATCGTGTACATCGTGAGGATGAAGCCGGTGGGGATCACGAGGAACCAGAACGGCAGCCCGCCGGTCGCGCCGCCGTCGAAGCCGGTGTTGTTGATCTTGTGGCCGAAGACCCAGCCGGCGCCCTGGTGGTGGTCCGGGACGAAGACCAGCAGCGCGACGAGGATCGCGACGCCGAGGACGTGCCACCACACCGAGATGTT
>VAYD01000470.1:2615-3080 GCA_005883905.1 Actinomycetota bacterium | reverse complement strand
CGGCGGCGGCTCCAACGCGATCGGCACGTTCGCCGGCTTCATCGACGACCGCGAGGTCCAGCTGGTGGGTGTCGAGGCGGCGGGAGAAGGGCTCGAGACCGGCCGCCACGGGGCGCCGCTGACCGTCGGCGGGCGCCCGGGGGTGCTGCACGGCGCGCTGAGCGCGCTCCTGCAGGACGACGAGGGCCAGATCCACGAGGCGCACTCGATCTCCGCCGGCCTGGACTACCCGGGCTCCGGGCCCGAGCACGCGTGGCTGCGCGACTCAGGGCGGGCGACCTACGTCGCGGTCTCCGACGCCGATGCGCTGGCGGCCTTCCGCGAGGTCACGCGGCTCGAAGGGATCATCCCTGCGCTGGAGACCGCGCACGCGTTCCACTACGTGCTGCACGAGCCCAGCGACTCCGACTGCGACCTGGTCTGCCTGAGCGGGCGCGGCGACAAGGACCTCGCCGAGGTCCTCGC
>VAYD01000470.1:0-2579 GCA_005883905.1 Actinomycetota bacterium | reverse complement strand
AACGGATCGCCGCCGCGTTTGCGAACTCCGGCAAGCGCGCGGCGCTGATGCCGTATCTCATGGGCGGCTTCCCGGACATCGAGGCCTCGAAGCGGATAGGGCTGGCCTACGCCGACGGCGGCGCCGACCTCGTCGAGCTGGGCGTCCCGTTCTCGGACCCGCTCG
This sequence comes from Actinomycetota bacterium, assembly GCA_005883905.1. GTDB lineage: Bacteria > Actinomycetota > Thermoleophilia > Solirubrobacterales > Solirubrobacteraceae > AC-49. Next base: position 2,414 of record VAYD01000470.1, on the reverse strand, counting down.
CCGACGGCCCCGTGATCCACGCCGCCGGCACCGCCGCGCTCGCGGCCGGCGCCACGACCGGCGCTGTGCTCGGCGTGTGCGAGGCGCTCGCCGCGCGCGTCGCGGTGGTGGTGATGTGTTACACGAACCTCGTCCTCGCGCACGACGACTTCCCGGCGCGGCTCGCGGCCGCCGGCGCGTCAGGGCTGATCGTGCCCGACCTGCCGCTCGAGGAGGCGCCGCCACTGCTGGACGCCTGCGACGAGCGCGCGCGCGGCTTCCTCTACACGGTCTCGGTGACCGGAACCACCGGAGAGCGCGACTCGCTCAGCGACACGTTCGCCGCGACCGTCGAGCGGGCACGTTCGCACACGGACGTTCCCGTCGCCCTCGGATTCGGCATCGCGACCCCCGAGCACGCGGCGCAGGCTGCCGATGCCGGCGCCGACGGCGTCATCGTCGGATCACGGCTCGTGCGGGCCGCCGCCGAGGGGGAGGACGTCAGGGCGCTGGTGGAAGGACTCGCCGGCGCGCTGCGATAGTGTCCGCGCGTGCATGGGCCTGATTCTCACCGCCGTGTTCGGCTTCGTCGTCTGGATCGTCCTGTGGGCGATCAACGTCAAGGCGTTCGACGCCTTCATGATCACCGTGCTGATCATCGTGCTCGGGGCGGTCGTGCACATCCTGACGCCGTACCTCCCGGGCAACCGCGAGTGATAACAGCCGCTTAATGGTGCGGGCGTTGCCCATGTCGGATCGTGGGTATAGGCTCGGCGCCACTTTGGTGACCGTTCCCTGAGGAGGGAATCTTGCGAGTACGTTCCGTGGCAGCTTCAAGCTGCCTTGCGGTGGGTCTTGCCTTCGGCGTTGCTGCCTGCGGCAGCAGCAACAACGGCACGTCCACCAGTGGAGGCGGTAGCACCGGCTCCAACAACCTGTCCATCTATTCCAGCCTCCCGCTGCAGGGCGACTCCCGGCCGCAGTCCGAGTCGGTCGTCAACGGCGAGAAGCTGGCGCTCCAGGAGCACGGCGGCAAGGTCGGCAACTACACGATCAAGTACGTGTCGCTTGACGACTCGACCGCTGCGACCGGCAAGTGGGAGCCGGGCGCGACCTCGTCCGACGCGCGCAAGGCGGCGCAGGACAAGTCGACGATCGTCTACCTGGGCGAGTTCAACTCGGGCGCCTCGGCGATCTCGATCCCGATCCTCAACGAGGCCGGGATCCTGCAGATCTCCCCGTCCAACACCTACGTCGGCCTGACTCGTTCCGAGGGCGCCGACAAGGGTGAGCCGGACAAGTACTACCCGTCCGGCAAGCGCACCTACGGGCGCGTCGTCCCTGCCGACCACATTCAGGCCGCCGCCCAGGTCGCCTACCAGAAGGACCAGGGCTGCAAGAAGACCTACATCCTGAATGACAAGGAGGTCTACGGGAAGGGCATCGCCGACGCCGTGCAGAACGACGGCAAGGCACAGGGCCTGGTGATCGCCGGCAACGACGGCATCGACACGAAGGCGGCGAACTTCCGCTCCCTGGCGACCAAGATCAAGGGCACCGGCGCGGACTGCATGTTCTTCGGCGGGATCACCGACAACAAGGCGGCGCAGGTCTGGAAGGACGTCGGCGCTGCCAACCCGACCATGAAGCTGTTCGGTCCCGACGGCGTGGCTGAGTCGGCCTTCACGACGAAGATCCCGGCGAGCCTGCAGTCGCGCACCTACATCACGAACCCGACCCTGGACCCGAAGCTCTACCCGCCGGCGGCCCAGGACTTCTTCAAGACCTACAAGCAGAAGTACGGGAAGGCCCCGGAGCCGTACGCGATCTACGGCTACGAGGCGATGCAGGACGCTCTGCTGGCGATCCAGAACGCCGGTTCCAAGGGCAACGATCGGGCCGAGGTCATCAAGCAGTTCTTCAACATCAAGGACCGCGACTCCGTTCTCGGCAAGTACTCGATCGACCCCAATGGCGACACCACGCTCTCCGATTACGGCGGAGACAAGGTGAAGGGCGGCCAGCTGGTGTTCGACAAGGTCATCAAGGCCCAGACGCAGGGCTAGACCTGGGACACCTGAAGGTGTAAGGATCGGCGGGCCGAACTTCTTGTTCGGCCCGCCTTTCCGGCCCGACTCCATGGAAGCCGCTTCAATCCCAGAGCAGCCCGAGCCACAGGCGCGGTCCCCGCGACGCTCCCCTGGCAGCTACATCTGGGACAACATCCTCCCGGTCCTGCTGGTCGTCGCCCTGGTGTACTTCCTGGTCCACGACTTCAACCGGACCTTCGACGACCTCAAGACCGGCCTGTCGAACGGGACGATCTGGGCGCTGATCGCGCTCGGCTACACACTCGTCTACGGCATCATCGAGCTGATCAACTTCGCCCACGGCGAGGTCTTCATGATCGGCTCGTTCGTGAGCGTGTCGATCTG
>VAYD01000469.1 GCA_005883905.1 Actinomycetota bacterium | reverse complement strand
CGGGCGGCGCTGATCGGCGGGCTGTCGCCCGCCGTGGTGGGCGCGTCGACGACGATCGGACCCGAGCTGGTCGGCGGGACGCTGCTCGCGGGGGCGGCGCTGCTGGCGTTGCGCGTGCGCGAGTGGCCGCGAACCGGACCGACGCTCGGCGCGGCGCTGCTGGTCGCGGCGTTGCCGTGGCTGGCGCTGAAGCTCGTCGTGCCGGCCGCCGTGATCGCGCTATCGCTGTGGTGGTGGCTGCGGCGGCGCAACCGCGGGCTCGTGGGCTTCGCGGCGCTGGAGGCCGTGCTCGTCAGCGGCGTGGTCTACATCACGGTCAACGACCGGCTCTACGGCGGGCTCACCCCGTACGCGGCGAACGCATCGCCGGCGTCCTCGTCGACCCGTGGTCCGGCGTGCTGTTCTGGGCGCCCTTCGGCATGCTGGCGCTCGTCTCGGTCTGGCTGCTGATCCGCTCGTACCGCGAGCGCCTCTCGCTCGTCGCTTCCGACCAGGTCGACATCGAGTCCAGCGCGCTCCTGCTCGTCCTCATCTGCGGCGCCGTCTTCCTGGTCGCGGTGGTCGCCGCCCCGTCGCTCGACGGCCCCTGGTACGCGGCCCGCGACCTCCTGCCAGCGCTGGCCTGCGGCGCGGCCCTCTGCGCCTGGGGCTACCGCCACTACCCGCGCATGGGCAACGCCCTGGCAGCACTGACGCTCGCGGGCACGCTGGCGCTGCTGATCGCGGGCCGGTTCTAGCTCAGCCGATCCAGGATCTCGGCGCGCAACTGAGGGGTCTGACCCCTTCTTGCACGTTGCAACTGAGGGGTCTGTCCCCTTTCTTGCACGTTGCAACTGAGGGGTCTGTCCCCTTTTTTGCATGTTGCAACTGAGGGGACTGGCCCCTCAGTTGCGCGGTTCTAGTTCAGCCGATCCAGGATCTCGGTCGCCGCCGAGGAGGGGTCGAGCCTGCGGGCGACGACCTCGTCGAGAAGCTCGGCGAAGCGGGGGTCCTCGTGGAGCTGGTCCTCGACCTTGGCGCGCATGCGGGCGGCGACGAGGCTGAGGACCTCGTTGCGCAGGTTGCGGCGGCGGCGCTCGAGCAACGTGCCCTCGTCGGTGATGAACGCGCGGTGGGCCTCGAGCTGCTCCACGAGCTCGGGGACGCCCTGGCCGCGTGAGGCCTCGGTCTTGACGATCGGGACGCGCCAGCCGCGCTGCGGCGCGAGCGACAGCACGCCGCGGATCTCGCGCACCATCGTGTCCGTGAGCGGGTGGTCGGCCTTGTTGACGACGATGATGTCCGGGATCTCCATCACGCCGGCCTTCAGCGCCTGGATCGAGTCGCCGCTGCCCGGCATCAACACGAGCACGACGGTGTCGGCGTGGTCGATCACGTCGATCTCGGCCTGGCCGACGCCGACGGTCTCGAGGAACACGTCCTCCTTCCCCGCGGCGTCCATCAGCAGCGCGGCCTGCAGCGCCGCCTCGCTCAGGCCGCCGAGCGCGCCGCGGTTCGCCATCGAGCGGATGAACACGCCCGGGTCGAGGAAGTGGTCGGTCAGCCGGATGCGATCGCCCAGCAGCGCGCCGTGCGTGAACGGCGAGGAAGGGTCGATCGACAGCACGGCGACCTCGCGCCCCGCCTCGCGGCGCAGCTTCGTCAGCGCGCCGATCAGCGTCGACTTGCCTGCGCCGGGCGCGCCTGTCAGCCCGACGATCGCGGCCTTGCCGGTGTGCGGATAGACCTCGCGCACGAGCGCCCACCCCGCGGGGTCGTCGTCCTCGACCAGCGAGATGCCGCGCGCGAGCGCACGTTTCTCACCGTTCAGGAGTCGGCTCGCGAGGTCGTCCATCGGGCGCCGCAGACTACCCTTGCGACCGTGGACTCCGTCCTGTCCCCACGGCGGCCGGTCAGGCCTGTCGAGCTGCGCGGTGATCCGCCTCCCCTACGCGGCGGCCCACTCGGGTTGCTGCGCTTCGCCAAGGCGCACGGCATGCTCAATGCCGATTACGCGCGGCTCTCGTTCAAGTGGCTGTGGCTGAAGCTGCGCTGGCGTGGCCGGCTGGTCACGGACGGGCTCTGCTTCGTCTGTCCGGGCGTGACGCTCGAGATCGGCAAGGACGCGAAGCTCCACCTCGGGCGCTGGTCGTGGGTCGGCCACGGCACGAAGATCCGCGCGCACGAGGGCGAGGTCCGCGTCGGCGCCAAGACCGTGATCGGGCAGGAGTGCACGATCTCCAGCTACCAGCACGTCTCGATCGGCCGCGAGTGCATCGTCGCCGATCGCGTGATGCTGATCGACTTCGATCACGGCGTCGTCGAGGTCGACCGGCCGATCCGCCTGCAGGGCATCTACAAGCGCGACGTGCGCGTCGGCAACAACGTGTGGATCGGCTACGGCGCGGCGTTCCTGCGCGGCGTGACGGTCGGCGACAACGCGGTCGTCGGCACGTACTCGGTCGTCGGCAAGGACGTGCCCGCCAACGCGGTCGTCGCCGGCGTGCCGGCGAAGCTGCTGCGCATGCGCGACGCGCCCGAGAGCGCGGAACGTCCCGTCGTCGGCCTCGTTGAAGCGCTCGTAGTTCGCGCGCACGGCCGCGCGCATCTCGTCCCAGAGCCCCTCGGCCTCGAGCCGCGGGCGCGCGAGGTCGACCGGCCCGAGCACGCGCAACAGGAAGTCCGTGTAGTCGTCGAGCGACGCGAAGGTCCCCGTCGGCGCCGTGTCGCGCTCGATCGTCACCTGGCGCCCGGTCGGCGCGAAGCACTCGCGCACGTGCTCCTCGACGCCCCAGAGCGGCGGCGGCTGCACGCCGTCGGGCGGCGGCGGCATGAACGGCGCCATGACGGCGAACAGCTGTCCGTTCATGCTCTCTAGGTCCCAGGTGGTCATGATCACGCGCTTGCCGACGCGCGTCAGCTCGGCCGCGGCGCGCTTGTGATCCGGCGCGAACATCGCGCCGAAGTTCGACGTCACGACGTCGAAGCTCTCGTCCTCGTAGGGCAGGTTCATCGCGTCGCCCTCGACCCATTCGATCTCGAC
>VAYD01000020.1:6905-9864 GCA_005883905.1 Actinomycetota bacterium | reverse complement strand
CAGCCGGCGCGGCGCTGGTGAATCGGGGCAGAGCTGCTTCGAGTTGTGTGGTCATGGCGCGAGATGCTTCCCGGCAGGCCTCAGCGCCTCCTTAGCGCGGCCTGAGAGCTTCCTGGGAAACCAGAACCTGACCGCAACCTGAACAGGCGGGCGCTTGAGCGTCCCAGCGCAGTCGTGGCGTCTAGGGTCGATGGCCGATGCTGACGAGCGTTCGCACAGATTCGGCCGCACGCGATGGTGAGCCGCTGGAGCCGTTCGACTACGAGAGCATCCCCGCCGGCTACTACGACGACGCGTTCAGGCGTGGTCGCGGCATCCAAAGCAAGTGGCACCACCTGAAGTTCCAGCGCGTGGTGCGCGAGCTCGAGGGCTGCACCCGTGTCCTGGACGTCGGCTGCGGCCCGGGCACGCTCACCGTCGACCTCGCCCGGCGCGTCGCGCCCGCGGCGGTGGTCGGCATCGACCTCGCCGAGTCGGTGATCGATGAAGCCCGGTGCCGGGGTTCCGGCCCACGAGGGCCCATTCGACGCCGTTACCATGGTCGAGCTGATCGAGCATCTCCCGCAGGCGGCCGTCGACGAGACCTTCGCCCAGGCGCTCGAGCGGCTGCGCCCGGGCGGCAAGCTCGTCATCACGACGCCGAACTTCCGCAGCGCGTGGCCCGCGCTCGAGGCGGCCGTGAACCGGCTCGGCGACGTGTCCTACAGCTTCCAGCACGTCAACCGGTTCGACCCGCCACGCCTGGCTGCGCTGCTCGAGCGCCACGGGCTCGTCAGCCCCAGGGCCGAGCCGTTCCTGTTCCTTGCACCGCTCGCCGCTCCGCTTGGCTGGCGGACGGCGGATCGCGTGGCGACGCTGCAGCGGGGACTGGAACGGCGGTTCGGGATGCTGGTGCTCGGTAGCGGTTACAAGCCCGTCTAGGCTGACCCGCGTGCGCAGCCGCGCGATCGCCGCGATCAACGCGGGCCCGTTCTCGCTTGTGCCCGTGGTGGCGCTCGTCGCGCTCGTCGTCGGCGCGATCGGGCAGCTTGCGCTCGACCGGCACGAGAATCAGGCTGCGCTTTGGTCCGCGCGCGCGCTCGCGCTGATGGGAGCGTTGACGCTCATCGGCTGGCTCGTCGCCCGGCGGCGACGCATGCCGCGGCATGGTGGCGAGCTGCCAACCGCGGCGCTGCTCGCCCTCGGGGTCGTCCTGATTGCCCTGCTCGTCCCCGTCTACTTCCTTGCGGCGCGAACGCATCCGCCGGCGGTGGCCTGGAACCACTTCGGGTTCCTGGACCGGCGCTGGCTGACGTCGCTGTTCATGATCGCGACGGCGGGTGGCGCCCTCGCGCTGGCGACCGCGGCGCAGGTCGTGGCGGTCGCGCGGCGCCGTCCCGCGTCTTGGCGGGCCTGGCTGGCGGGCGTGGTCCCTGCGCGCGCCGGCGGCGAGCCCACCGCCGCTCCCCCGCGCAGGTGGAGCCGCACCGCGCTCGCGCTCGCCGGCGCGGCGGCGTTCGCCGCGTACTTCTTCGCGCCGCCCTGGCACGTCGCGCACACACCGATCGACTACCACGAGGCGCTCACCATGGGCGGCGTCCAGGCGGTCCGCACCGGCTCGATCCCGTACATCGATGCGGCCGCGGTCCAGTACGGCCCGCTGGCCGAGGTGGCCAACACGGCGTACGTCGGACTCACCGGGAGGCTGAGCGTCGATGGCTTCCGCGAGGCGACGCTGCTCTTCCAGTGGGCGGCAGCCACGATCTTCGTCGGTGCGCTCGCCGTCCGCGTGCGCCCGCTCGTCGCCGTGGTCACCGCGCTGGCGGCGGTGCTCGTGTTCCCGACGCTCCAGACCTTCGCGATCACGTCGAACGGGACGTTCGACGGTTTCTGGGGTTGGACCGACGCGCTGCGCTACGCGGGGGTGTTCCTTGTGGCGATGGCGTTCCCGGCCGTCGCCGCGCGTGCGGCGGTCGCGCCCGTCCGTGCGCGCGCCGTGGCGCTCGGGCTCGGCTGGGGCATCCTCTGCCTGGTCGCGCAGGAGAACCTCATCGGCGGCGTGCTGGCGCTCGGCATCCTGTCGGTGCTCCTGGTCGTCACCGACACGGTCGGCTACCGGGCGGTCCTGCGGAGCCTCGGCTGGATCGCCGCGGGGTTCGCGCTGGTCGCGATCGGGGCGTGCGCGTACTACGCCGCGCACGGTCACCTCGGCCGCTTCGCCGAGTTCTACTGGCTGGTGCCGCGCGCCGTCGCCCGTGGCTACAGCAACACGGTCTTCCCGAACCGGACGTACGGGCGCCTGTTCTACGGCGTTCCGTTCCTGCTCGGCGGCCTGCTGCTGGCGGCGCTCCTGGCCGGTCGCCCGCTGAGCGTCGCGCGGCAGTGGTCGGACCGGCGGGTCGCGCTGGTCTCGGCGCTCGTCGCTGCCGTCGTGTCGCATCTGGGCTCGCTGACGCGATCGGACGCGCCGCATCTCGTGAACACCGAGCTCGCGCTGCCTGCCGCGATCTGCGTCGCGGCGTTCGACCTGCCCGCGCTGCTGGGCGCGCGGCGGGCGCGCGCGCGCTGGACGGTCGCAGCGCTGCCGTTCACGGCGAAGGTGCTCGACCCCAGTGGGACGCCGGACAAGCTGGTGCGCCCGTTGCTCGCGCGCGTGGACCCGCCGCGCAGCAAGCCGGTGCCGGCCAGGATCCCCAGCCATTCGGTCGCCGCCGCCCGGATCGGCAACGAAACCGTGGAGCAGTGGCGCTGCTGCACCAAGACGTACATCCCGATGACCGACCTCGTGCGCTTCATGGATCGCCTGCATGCGATCGTCGGGTCGCGCCGCGTGTACGTGGACGACACGGGGATCGTCACGCCTCCCGTCGCGTACTTCCTGGCCGACCTGCGGCCGGCTGCGTTCCGGCAGGACTACGGGACCATGGTGCTCAACAGCGACATCCGCAAGGTCTGGCTGCGCGACTTCCGCACCCGCGTC
>VAYD01000020.1:0-6789 GCA_005883905.1 Actinomycetota bacterium | reverse complement strand
TCGTAGGTCCGGACGCTGCGAGACCGGCCTGCGCCGGGGCGAGCCGCCATGCGGCGACGAACACGAGCGCGAACGCGAGCGCGTGCGTCGCCGCCAGCAACGGCGTGCGGCCGAGCGGGTCGCCGAAGACGACGAATGCGCCGACGATCGAGCTGACGTTCGTCGCCGCGGTCATCAGCGCGATCACGGCGACCGGGCGCGCCGACTGCAGCCCGCGCTGGAAGGCGAAGAACGCGCCGGCCGTGCAGGCGAGCCCGGCATAGAGCCAGGGCGACGCCAGCACGGCGCCGGCGCCATGCACGCCGGTCACCGCCTTCAGCGCCATGTCCGCTGCGCCGTACAGCAGGCCGCCCGCGACGCCGAGCGCGAGCGCCCGGTGCCCACCGGCCCACGCCGCCGCCAGCACTGCCGCGCCGCCGGCCAGCAGCGCCAGCGCGACGCCGAGCGCCCAGGGCTCGAAGCTCGCGTGCCGGCCGCCGCCGGCCAGCCCGATCGAGAGCAGCACCAGCGCGACGACCATCACCACGACGGCCTGAGTCTCGCCGGGCGCGGGGCGGCGCCGCAGCCCGATCGCCGCCATCGGCGCGGTCAGCGCGAGCCCGCCGGCGACGAACGCCTGCACGAGCGAGAGCGGCGCCTCGCGCATCGCGCCGATGTGCAGCACCCAGCCGCTGACGCCGATCGCGCCGCCGGCCAGCCAGATCCGCGAGCGCAGCAGCGAGGCGAGCGTCGCGATCGGCTTGCGCGGGTCGATCGCGGCCGTGGTGCTCGAGCCCGCGTGCTGCATCAGGTACGACGCGTTGAGCGCCACCGCCGCGCAGATCGCGAGGCCGATGCCGATTGAGGTCTGGTTCACCATTGCCCCGTACGCTGCGGCGTATGACGGTGACGATGCGACACACCCTGCGCGCCGGCGCGGTGGTCGTCGTGGTGATCGCCGCCGTCGCGGCCGGGATCGGCTGGCTCTACGCGCTGCGCCATGTCGCGCTGCTCAGGATGGGCCCGCGGCTGACGGACGCGCTGCCGCTGCAGCGGCTCGCCGGGGGCGCGGCGCAGCCGCTCGGCCGTGTCGTCGCCGCCTGGCTGCCGGCCGGACTGGTCGCCGGCGTTGGGATCGGGCTCGTGTCGCGCCTGCGCCGCCCGGCGCGCGCGCTGGCGGTCTTCGTCCTGGCACTGGCGCTCGTGCTCGCGGTCTCGGCGGCGTCCGACGCGCTCACCCACAACGAGCCGATCCGCCAGCACCTGCATGAGCAGCCTCATCGCGCCGCCGCCTGGCTCGCCGCCGGGTTGATGGCGCTCGGCGCTGCGCTGACGCCGGTGATCGGCCGCGGGGCCGGGCGCCAGGAGCCGCGCGGCGGCCGCGCCGCCGGAGGCTTGATGTAGGCCTCCGCCTGCAGCACGCGAAGTGCGGCGAGCGGAAGCCGCGTGCGCGCGGTGTAGACGAGGAAGCGCGGCCGCCACGCGGGCCCGAACTTGTTGGCGAAGCGCGCCAGGCGCTCGAGCTGGAAGCGCCCGTGCATGCGGCGCAGCGCCCATTGTGCCGCGCGATGGCTGCGGCGCTCGAGCGTGTCGGCGGCCATCAGGTGGCCGAAGCCCGCGAAGTTCAGCGAGACCTCGTCGAGCCCGAGCTCGGCGGCGTGCATGAGCGTGGCGGCGACGAGCGCGTCGCTGATGCCGTTGGGGTCGTCGTCGAGCCGGCGCATCGCGTCGAGCGAGAGGCCGCCGCGGTAGGGGACGTAGCGCTGGAACGCGCGCGCCTCGCCCTCGGGGTTGCGCGCGATCGCGTAGAGGTCGCGGCAGTCCTCCGGCGCGCCCCAGAGGCGATCGCTCGCCATCGCGAAGCCGTACAGCCGGCGATGCCCGCGGCGGCGCCACGCGGTCTCGACCGCCGTGAGGTCCGAGATCAGCGGCGGCGTCAGCTCTGCCCCGCGGACGAGCTCGATGGTCCAGCCGCGCCGCGCGACGCGCCGCACGGCCTTGCGGACGGTCTTGAGACCGGGCGCATCGAGGTCGAACTCGCACGGCGCGACGACCGCCTCGAGCCCGACCTGCATCGTGCGCAAGCCGAGCTTGGTGTAGCCGGCGAGGTTCGCCGCGCGCGCGCCGAGCAGCACGACGTCCCATCCCCGCCCGCGGGCGAACGCCTCGAAGTCGGCGAGGATGTCGGCGGCCGCGCCGAGCGGGCCGACCGGGTCCCCGGCGACCACCGCCGTCTCGCGCAGCGTGCGGTACGCCAGCACGCCGCCGTGCGAGAAGAAGTACGCCTTGTCGGCCCGCAGGGCGAAGGGCGCGATCGAGTCGTGCCCGTGCTCGGCGACGATCGCCGCGGCGCGCCGGTGCTCCTCGCGGTCGTGGCCGTCGCGGGCGTGCGCCGGCGCGAGCAGCGCGCGCAGCACGACGACGATCGCCGCCACGACGAGCGCGCCGGCGAGGTGCATCAGGCTGCGCGGCTCGCCGCCGACCGCGGCAGGGACGCCGATGACGATCGAGCGCGCGGCGGTCCACAGCGTGCTGCCGATCCCCGCCGAGTGGCCGGAGATCAGCAGGATCGTGAGCGACGAGGCGTAGGCGCTGGCCACCCCGACGAGCAGCCCGAGGGTCGCGACGAGCCTGCGCGAGGGCCGCCGGTCCGGCTGGCCTACCTGCTGCAGGGCGCGATGCAGCACGACCGCGACGACGAGCGCGATCAGGGCCTCCTCGTAGTCCAGGCCCTTGGCGATGTGGACCGCCGCGAGCACGCACAGGACGACGACGGCCGCGCGGCCCGCGGAGCGCCGTCCGCGCAGCACGCCGGCGGCGAGCCAGAGGGTCAGCAGCCCACCGATCGCGCCGAGCGCGTGCGCGGCGGCCTGGGCGCTCCCCGGTTCGAAGGCCTCCAGGTACAGCTGGCGGCCGGGCTCGTTGGCCGACAACGATGACACCAGCGTCACGACGCCGGCGAGCGCCGTTGCCAGCGCAGCAAGCCTCCTGGTCATGACCGAGGTCTACCGCGGGGCGCGTGAATGCTTCATGAACGTCTCGTTAGCGCGGTGCGCGCAGTACGTCGAGGATCGCCTGCCCGAGCTGGTAGTACCCCGCCGGCCTGGCGTGGTCGTCGTGGCCGATCGGCGCGGAGCTGCAGGCCCACGTCAGCGTGCAGATGTTGTAGACCGCGAGCGGCACGGACCCGTGGCCGGCGAGTGTGCGGCGGTGGGTGAGGTCCTCGGTGGCGAAGCGCGCGGAGGCGTCGGCCACCGTGATGCCCGCGTTGCGGTAGATCGACGCGACGAGCTCATTGAGGTGGCCGATGGTCGCCAGCGAGCGCCGCGCCGCGCCGCGGCCGTTTGCGCCGTGCAGCCACAGCGACAGGAACTGGTCGTAGTCGACGAGCCCGACGACAGGCGTCGCCGGCGGCGCCGCGGCCCGCAGCCGCCGGGCGATCTCCGGCAGGTTCTTGCGGACGGCCGCCTCGCCGCGCCTGAGGCAGGCGGCGCCGGCGGCGCCGGTGTCGCGGTTGATGCACGCCTCGATGTCGTTGTCGCCGATGTCGACCGTGACCAAGACGGTGTTGCCGTGGGTGGCGAGGATGTCCTCCGCGCGCTCGAGCTGGCCGGGCTCGCCGTCGGGACGGCAGCCCTCGCCGCCGTGCAGCAGCGTGATCGACGTCGCGCCGCCACAGCTGAGCGTGCGGCTCTGCAGGCCGGAGTGCGAGCGGGCCAGCGAGCGCGTGACCACGTTGACGTAGCCCTGGCTGGTCGGGCGATCGGTGCCCTGCCGGTCGGGCTGCATCCCCGCGGCGAGCGAATCGCCCAGGGCGAGGTACAGCGGCGCCGGCTGGCTTGCCGCGGCGCGCTGGCTCGCCGGGGCGGGCGCGAGCGCGTCCGCTGCGAGGAGCGCGAGCCACCCGCAGACCGCGGCGAACATCCCAACGAGGTGATAACGGGCAGCCAATCTGATGCCATCCGAGGGTAGCTACGCTCGCCGCCGATGCCGCTCGCGCGTCGTCCATCCTGGCGCCTGGTCGCTGTGCCCCTTGCGCTGGTGTGGCTCGTCATCGGCGTGTTGGCCGCGTACGTCTACGGACACCGCTACTCGCTGTATCGCGGGTTCCCGGCGCCGACGACGCCCGCCGGCGTCCCGCAGGGAACGGTGCGCGACGTCAGCTTCTACTCGCCTGCGCTGCAGGGCACGCACCACTACCTGGTCTACCTCCCGCCGCACTACGCGCAGGCGGCCGCGCGGGGCCGGCGCTTCCCGGTTCTGTACCTCCTGCACGGCGATCCGGGCAGCCCCGACGTCTTCATCAAGGCCGGCGCGCTCGCGGTGCGCGAGGACGTCCTGGCGCAGCAGCGGCGCATCCGGCCGATGATCGTCGTGATGGCGGCCGGCAAGACGGGCGTCTTCGGCGGCTCGGGGACCGAGTGGGCCAACGCCCAGTCGGGCCCGTACGAGAGCTACGTGGTCGACGTGGTCCACGACGTCGACCGGCGCTTCGCCACCGTCCACAGCCGCCGGGGGAGAGGGATCGCAGGGCTCTCGGAGGGCGCGTTCGCCGCGCTCAACATCTCGCTGCACCACCTCCGCATGTTCAGCGTCGCGCAGAGCTGGTCGGGCTACTTCAACGAGACGGCGTCCGGGCCGTTCAGCCACGAGCCCGAGTCCGTGATCCGCTTCAACAGCCCGGAGCAGTACGTCAAGGTCGTCGCGCCGATGATCCACCGGCTCGGCTATCGCGCCTGGATCTATCAGGGAACGCTCGACCACAACGCGGCGTTCCACATCCGCCATATGAGCGACGAGCTGCACGCGGCCGGCGCGGCGGTGCACTACGGGTTCTTCCCCGGCGGCCACGACTGGGGGCTTTGGCGCGCGCAGCTGCCACGGATGCTGATCGCGGCGTCGAGCTGGTTCGCGACCAACCCGCGCAGCGGCACTGTGCTCACGAGCGTGGGCCACCAGGGCTCGGCGGCCGCGATCCTGCGCCACGAGATCGCGCAGCGCGCGAAGTGCCTGCGTCGCCGCGCCGTCGCGATCCGCCACGGGCGCCCGCCCGGGCACGGCTGCCGGTTCTTCGCGCCGCGGCTGCACGCGCACTGAGCCGACCGGCACGGCATCATGCTGTCCCCTCGATGCACCGGTCCCATCTCCTCACGACGAGCCTCATCGCGCTCCTGCTCGCCCTGGCCGCCGCTCCCCAGGCCGGCGCCGCCGCGCGCTGCTACGGCGCCGCGGCGCGCGACGCCGAGCACCCGTGCTTCAACCCAGAGCTGCTGAAGGCCGTCTCGCCGCGGCCGATCGCGGCGCTGCTCGAGACGGAAGCGCCATGCGACCCGTTCCATCGCGCGTGGCCGATCAGCGTGTGCTGGTTCGGTGTCTCGGCCTCGCAGGGCCCCGCGACGGTCGCGCTGATCGGCGACAGCCACGCGACGCACTGGCGCCCGGCGGTGAGCGTGCTCGCGCGCGCCAAGGGCCGGCGCGCTGCGAGCATCGCGCGCACGAGCTGTCCGTTCACGTTCGGCACGTCGACGACGCTCAACCCGCGGCTCAACCGGTCGTGCGTACGCCACAACCGCGCGATCCGCGGCTGGCTCGCGGCGCGGCCGGCGATCCGGACCGTCTTCGTGGCGAACAACGCAGGCGCGCGCATCTTCGGGGGCAACCGGTTCGCGGCGACGATCGCCGGCGACATCGCGGCGCTGAAGTCGCTGCCGCTGACGGTCAAGCACGTGATCGTCATCCGCGACGCGATCAAGTCGACCTACCAGACGCCGGGATGCATCCAGCAGGCGATGCGCCACCACCTGCACGCCGGGCGCGTCTGCGCGGTGCCGATCGGCCGCGTGCTGCGGCCCGACCCGCTGGCGATCGCCGCGCGCAGGGTCGGCACGCGCGTGCAGGTGATCGACCTCAAGCGCTTCCAGTGCTCCAAGCACCGCTGCTTCCCGGTCGTCGGCGGCGTGCTCGTGCACAAGGACATCGACCACCTGACGCGGCTGTTCGCCACGACGCTCGGGCCCTACCTGATGCGCGCCTACGACCGCTTGGCCGCGCATTGGCCGAAGGCATCGGCCGCCGCGGCGCCGCCCCGCTGCTTCGGTGCGGCCTCGCGCGACAGCGAGCATCCGTGCTTCAACCCGGAGCTGCGCTACAAGGTCACGCCGACGCCCGACGACGCGCTGCTCGAGCTCGACTCGCCGTGCCCGCGCGAGGCGGCGCCGCGGATCCTCAGCCTGTGCAGCTTCGGCGTGTCCGCCGCCCAGGCAACCGAGACGCTGGTGCTGATCGGCGACAGCCACGCGACGCATTGGCGGCCCGCGCTGGACCTCGTCGCGCGAGCCAAGGGCTGGCACATAGAGAACATCACGCGCACGAGCTGCCCGTTCTCGACCGCGCCGATCGACAAGTCCAAGGCGCTGCGGCGCCAGTGCGCGCAGCGCAACCGCGAGGTCGTGCGCTGGCTGCGCGCGCATCCCGAGGTCAAGACGGTATTCGTCGCCGGCAACGCCGCGGTACGGGTGTTCGGCGCGAAGAAGGACCGCTTCAAGCTGGCGCTGGCGGGCTACCGCGCAACGTTCGCCTCACTGCCCGACTCGGTCAAGCACATCGTCGTGATCCGCGACTCGATCAAGGCCAAGAGCGGGACGTCGGACTGCGTGCGCAACGCGGTGCGCAAGCACCAGCGCGCCGCCATCGTCTGCGCGCTGCCGCTGGCGAAGCTGCGCCGCAGCGACGCCGCGGCCGCCGCCGCGCGGGAGCTCGGCTCCCCGCGCGGTCAGGTCATCGACCTCACGAGCTTCCAGTGCAGCGCGC
>VAYD01000019.1 GCA_005883905.1 Actinomycetota bacterium | reverse complement strand
GGACACGGCAGGGGAATTGGTAACCAACAAGGAGGAGCTGTGTCCTCAAGGCACACCCGGAGTTTCTTCGGCGTCATGCTCGCGGTGGTGTTCGCGCTCAGCGCGGTCGTCGTTGCGCCGGCGTCGGCGAAGCTCACGAAGTCGCAGAAGGTGCACATCAGGCACCAGCTGCGCAAGGCGATCAAGAAGAACCCGAAGCTGATTCGCAGCAAGTCCTTCATCAAGAAGGCCTCGCTGGTGAACTTCAAGCTGCCGGTCACGATCCGTCTTCGTAACTCGAGCAGCACGAGCAACCCGAACAACGCCAACGTCGACCTGGGCGCGTCCCTTGGTCAGCGCGAGGTGGACCTGGGCGGCAAGCTTGCGGCCGAGATCGTGTTCCACGACTCGTACGACGGCGGCGCTCTGGGTAACGTCGACCTGTCGATCCTGACGGGCCCGAAGGCGCTGTCCTCGACGTCGATTCCGCTGCTGTGGAACTCCGATGTCAGCGCGGCCGGCACCAGCTGGGACTCGAACATCCTCGCAGCGGGCGGCGCCACCCCGGCGCAGCTCAATGCGACGGGTCATAACACTGGCTGTGGCAGCGTCCTGAACAGCAACGCCAACGCGAACGGCAACCTCGTGTTCGGCGCCGGACTCCTGCCGACCGGTGGTGGCCCCGGCCTGCCGGGTGTGCCCATCTACAACGCCGTCGGCGGCGGCCCGAACGACTACCCGGGCGGCTCGCCGCTCGGCTTCGCGCCCGCGCACATCGCGAGCACGAACCTGAACGTGAACAACGCGATCGACGCGGTGGCTGCCAGCAAGCAGCTCACCGGCGTTGCGTCGGTCGACAACAACCACGTCGGTGGCAACCCGCAGCCGTTCCCGTACAGCGCCTCGTCGGTCCCGGGTGGCTTCACTCAGCCCCCCTCCCCGGCGGACACGGTGCTGCGCACGAACGCGCTGTCGCTGACGATCGCCAACCCCGGCACGCAGGTCAACCAGTCGACGAACGTCGACGGTGTCGCCGGCTCCCAGAACATCGTCATCGGCAAGTCGGGTGGCCAGGCCAACCTGTTCGGGAACATCCCGGGCAAGACCTACGGGATCGACGTCACGGTCAACCTCGCCACGCAGATCAACTCGATCCTGCGCGTCGAGGACCAGGATGCGTTCGAGCCGCTCATCAAGGGTGGCAACTGGCCTGCAGCCATCTTCGGCTGCACCCAGGTCTGGACCGGCACGGTGCAGAACTACATTCCGTCCGTCCACCTGGTCGGCAACCTGAAGATCTCGCCGGGCATCACCGCCGACGGGCATCTCCGGATCGCCAAGGCCACGATCAAGACCCCGAACAGCGGTACGTCGACGGCTGACGCCGCGCGGTTCGCGGTCTCCGCCTGCCTGATGCCGAAGCAGGCGTACAACACCGAGGTCCCGGCGAACTACACGGTCGCCGATCCGACGGTTGCTGGTAGCACCGCTGGCGACGGCTCGCTCCTCGCGAGCAAGCTGCCGGCGGACTCGAGCAACGTCGCTGCCGCCCCGTCGGCGGCGTGCAACACCGCACCGTCACCGCTGGTGGCCAACTCGGCGCTGCCGCCGTTCACGGTGTCGGCGCTCACTGGTGCCAACAACATCAACGGTTACACCGTTGGCAACAGCGGCTCCACCGTCTCGGTGGGCGCCGACCTGGACGTCAAGAACGTCGACGTCGACATTCTGATCGGCGACGTCTAGGCCGAAGCACTGCAGTAAGTCGCATCGGGAAACGCCCCGGGCCGCCACGGCGGCCCGGGGCCTCCCCGCTCCACACACCGCTCCACAACCTCGAGTCACGCTCCACATGACCAACGCCATCAGACTTCTCGCGGCGACCTGCCTCGTCGCCTTCCTCGCGGCGCTGCCGAGCTCAGCGCTCAGCGCCTCGCCCACCGCATCGCCGACCGCCGGCGCCGCGGCCGCCAAGTGCGTCGCCCAGATCCGCAAGGGGAACAAGCTCGTCCCCGTCTACGAGAAGACGTACGTCTACAAGTACGTCCACAAGACGGGCTCCTCGGCGTACAAGCGCGTCGCCAAGCGCGTCCGGCGCAAGGTGAAGGTCTCCTGCGCCAAGCAGTGCGTCGTGATGAAGAAGAAGAAGAAGAAGCTGCGCCCGGTCTACGTGACCAAGCGCGTCAAGACCAAGATCAAGCGCGGCAACCGGATCCTCACGGTCAAGCGGCGCAAGCGAGTCTACAAGTACGGCCGCTGCCCGGCCTCGAGCAGCAACAGCCTCGGCGTCCCAGTGAGGATCAGCATCCTGCCTGGCTCATACGCGAACCTGGACTTCGGCGCGTTCCAGCGCCAGGCGCCGGTGTCCGGCACGTTCAAGGGCTTCATCCCCGGGAAGATCCAGCTGAACTCGGACACGCAGGTCACGCTCACCGGCGGCAGCCTGACGCTTGATCCCACGGCGGTCTTCATCGACGACGCCTGCAACGGCGACGTCTCGTCCTCGATCCGAACGGGCAATCCCACGACGGTCGGTCTCGATCCCACGCGTACGAGCGTCGCGACGCTGTTCGCGAGCGGCACCGTGACGTCGACCGCCTACACGATCATCCGCCTTCCGCTGGACCTGCGCAACGACGACGACGGCTGCGACAAGCCCTACATCACCACGGGCTACAGCGAGTTCAGCCAGACGTTCTTCCTCAAAGGGAAGGTCGGAGACGGTGGCCTCACCTCGCTGACGCTGACCTCAGCCCCCGACACGATCGACGTGGTCGCCTGCCTGTCCCCCGGGCAGCCGACGCAACCGTGCAACGGCTTCCAGATCCCGCTGCCGATCCTGGTCAGCACGAAACTGAAGGCGGCGATCGACCTCAGCGGGAAGGGCTAGGCCATGAACAAACTGCCGGCGGCAGGCGCGATCCTCGTGATCGCTGTCCTTGCCGCTGCCGCACCGGCGGCACAAGGCCGGCGGGTGCTCGTCGCGGTGGAGCGGGACGCGCACTCGCCGGCCGGCGGCGTCCTCACGGGGACGCTGCCGGACGGGTCGCCGACCTACCTGGTGAAGACCCCGAGCGGGTCGACCGCGCGGCAGTACATCCGCCGGCTCACGCGGCGGCCGGGGATCATCGCCGCGCAGGTCGATCGCCGGTTCTGGCTGCGCCCGGCCCAGGCATCCCCGACGGGCTGCATCGACAAGCCGTCGGACCCGATCGTCGGCGTGCCCTTCCAGACGAACGCGATGCAGGTCGACCCCGGCGGGGCGACGAAACCGATCGCGATCCTCGACACCGGGATCGACCCCAACACGCCGGAGCTCGCTGGCCGCGTGCTCCCCGACCATGACGTGGTCGGCGGCTTCTTGGTGCCCGACCAGGACGGCCACGGCACGGAGGTTGCGTCGATCGCGGCAGGCGCGCTCGGCAGCGTCAGGGGCGAGTCGCCGACCAGCCCGGTCTTCTCCGTCCGGATCTTCAACTCGTCGGGAGCCAGCTCGGCCGATACCGTGGCCCAGGCGATCACCGCCGCGGTGCAGGCCGGCGCGGGCGTGATCAACATCTCGGCCGCCGGCGCCGTCGCCGACGGCTCGGACCAGGACAACCAGGTGCTGATCACGGCCGTCGCTCAGGCATTCAACGCCGGCGTGCTCGTGACCGCCCCGTCCGGCAACGAGGGCAAGGCCCAGGCGGACGCTCCGGGCGCGTACCCGCACGTCCTGACGGCGGGGTCGGGGAACGCGGGACAGGGCCGCGACCTGTTCTCCAACAGCGGGCCGTGGGTCGACCTCGTCTCGCCGGCCTCGGACATCATCTCCCCCACCACGACGAACGTCTGCTCCTCGGGCTACGCCCTGGTGAAGGGGACCTCGTTCGCCTCCCCCGCCCTCGCCGGCGCCGCCGCGATGCTGCAGGCGTTGCGGCCGGAGCTCAAGCCGCAGCAGCTCTACGACCTCGTCCGCCACGCCGGAACCGACCTGGGCGTCCCGGGCTGGGACCAGGACACGGGCTTCGGGTTGCTGAACGTGGCCGACGCCGCGACGGCTCCGGCCCCGCCGCTGCTGGGCAACGAGGTCGACGACGACATCCTGTTCGCCAAGACCAAGCCGGTCGTCCCGCTCAGCCTCGGCAGGACCAAGACCATCAAGGACTCCGAGAGCGCCGCCAAGGACAACACCGACGTCTTCCGGATCAAGCTGAAGAAGGGCGAGCTGATCCATGCCGACATCTCGACGAAGGTCACCGATGCGCTGTTCTCCGTCAGCCTCTACGACCGCACCGCAGGTCCGCTCGACCTGACCAACGACGTCACGAAGCACGTCCTGCGGGACAGCGGCGGCCTGAGCCCGACGCCGTTCATCAACAAGCGCGTGAAGGCGGCCGGCACCTACTACGTCGCCGTCGAGACCGCCGACACGCTGCAGGACGACGTCGACAGCACGACGCCGACCGACCAGGCCTACACGCTGAAGCTCAAGCGCTCCAAGGCGCTCAAGAAGCAGACCAAGAAGAAGACGAAGAAGAAGTAGCCCGCTACTCGCCCGCCACCAGCGTCTGGTAGCGGATGACGGCTTCCGTGCGGTTCGCGGCGCGGAGCTTGCGCAGGATGTGGCGCACGTGCGACTTGACGGTCGCCTCGCTGATCACGAGCCGCGAGGCGATCGACGCGTTCGCCGCGCCCTCCCCCAGCAGGGCGAGGACCTCGTGCTCGCGCGACGTCAGCAGCGTCAGCGGGCCCGAGGACGGCGACACGGCCGACGGGCCGACGGCAGCCGCCACGGGCACCTCGTCGGCCGGCTCGACGTCCGGCCGCCACGCCGACGACGAACCGTTGAGCCCCCGCGCACCGGCGCGATCGATGAGGTCCGCAAGACCGGTCGCGAACGTCCAGAGCAGGTCGCGATCCAGGACGTCGAGGTGCCGGTCGACCACCGGGTGGCGGTCCGCGTGCAGCAGGCCGATGACGCGATCGCCGCGGATCATCGGGGCGACGACGTAGGCCTCCGAGCGCGCCGCATGCACCAACGGCCGGTAGACGTCGTCGCGCTTCTGCGCGTTCGTGATGAGGATCGGGAGCTGGCGCTGGACGGACTCGAACTCGGGCGGGCAGCTCGTCAGCTGCGGGTGCGCGGCGCGCAGGAAGCGGGCGAAGTCCGATGCGGCGATCTGGTCGCCGCCCCACCACGCCGTGCCGCTCACGATCGAATTGCCGGAGATGTGCAGCAGCATCGCGCGGTCGAGCTCGAGCGCCTGGCACACAAAGCGCGGCGCGAGGTTGACCAAGCGCCCGAGCGACTGCTCGGCGCCGAGACGGATCAGCGCACGCTGCACCGACCGCAGTCGCCGGGAAAGGTCGGCTGCGGCGGCATCGGGAAGCGCCTTGGAAAGTGGGACAGTGGAGGACAAGTTGTGGAGCGGCTCTGCCAAGCACGCCCCCCGCGGTCGAGCAATCTACACAACTCGACACCCTGTGCAAAGCCCGTCACTCCGGATTTCTGCTATCGTCACGTGTCATACCCATGATGCAGTTCGTCGGTCGCCTGTCGCTGGATCTCGTCTCCGCGGAACTCAGAACCGTTGATCATTTGAAGGCCTGGCTGGCCGACTCGACGCTCGAGGTCGAAGGCGTGTCGTGCAGCCCGCGCGAGCTCGCAGCGGCGCGCCGCGTGGCCAAGGCGGTCGAGGCGGGAGCGCTGGCGGCAGCCCGCAGCCGCCGCCCGCCGGACGACGCCGTGAAGCTGCTCAACCGAGCCGCGGCGATGCCTCCGCTCACGCCACGGCTCGATCCCATGACGCGCGACTTCTCCTGGCAGCGGCCCACCGTCAGCGCCGCGATGAGCGAGGTCGCGCGCGACGCGCTCGCGATGCTCGGCGACCCGGAGCAGCGCCGGCGCGTGCGCACGTGCGCGAACCCCGACTGCGAGCGCTTGTTCTACGACGACTCGCGTCCGGGCCGGCGGCGCTGGTGCAGCCCCGAGCGCTGCGGCGATCAGGCGCGCGCCCGCGCCTACCGCGCGCGGCACCGCTAGACGAACGTCCGCCGTACGGCGGCTAGCCCTGCGGGATCCCCGGCGCCCACTGCGCCTCAGCCAGGTCGCCGGTCCCCTGCAACGAAGGAGGCGTCTCGATCGAAGGCGTATCGCGCAGGTACCACTCGGCATCCAACGCGGACTGGCAGCCGGAGCCGGCAGCGGTGATCGCCTGGCGATAGGTGTGATCGACGAGGTCGCCGGCGGCGAACACGCCCGGCTTGTCGGTCCGCGTCGAGCGACCCCGCGTCACGACGTAGCCGCCGTCGTCGAGCTCGACCTGGCCGTGCACGATCTCCGACTGCGGCTCGTGACCGATCGCGATGAACGCGCCGCCGAGCGGCAGCTCGCGGATCTCGTCGGTCTCGACGTTGCGCAGCCGCGCGACGCGCGCGAACGGCCCTTCGCCCTCGAGGAACGCGTCGACCACGTACGGCGTCAGCCACTCGATGTTGTCCATCGCGCGGGCGCGCTCGAGCATGATCTTCGACGCGCGGAACTCGGCGCGGCGGTTGACGATCGTGACCTTCGACGAGAACTTCGCGAGGAAGATCGCCTCCTCCATCGCGCTGTCGCCGCCGCCCACGATGATCGTCTCGCGATCCTTGAAGAACGCGGCGTCGCACGTGGCGCAGTACGACACGCCTGCGCCGCCGAGCTCGTCCTCGCCCGGCACGCCGAGCTTCTTGTGCTCGGCCCCCATCGCGAGGATCACCGTGCGCGTCTCATAGACGTCGTCGCCGACATGCACCTTGTGGACGCCACCCTCCTCGGAGGACAGCTCGACACGATCGGCCTGGTCGGTGATGAACCGCGTCCCGAAGCGCTCGGCCTGGTCGCGGAACATCTGCATCATCTCCGGGCCCATGATCCCCTCGGGGAAGCCGGGGTAGTTCTCGACATCGGTCGTCTGCTGGAGCAGGCCGCCCCAGGCGAAGCCTTCGATGACCAGCGGCGACAGGTTCGCGCGCGCGGTGTAGAGCGCTGCGGTGTAGCCCGCCGGGCCGCTTCCGATGATGATCACGTTCTCCATTACTTCACCAAGTATAGTGAGGGGGTCAGATCGTTACGGGCGCCGGCGCCTCCGGGCGCCGTCCGGCCGCTCGCTCCTCCCGCCAGCGCGCGACGGTCAACCCAAGCTGGAAGGCGCGGTA
The DNA here is from genome assembly GCA_005883905.1 of Actinomycetota bacterium. Lineage (GTDB taxonomy): Bacteria > Actinomycetota > Thermoleophilia > Solirubrobacterales > Solirubrobacteraceae > AC-49. Next base: position 2,490 of record VAYD01000019.1, on the reverse strand, counting down.
GGCGAGCACGGCGGCGGCGGCGTCGGGCAGCGGCGTCCCGTAGAGGACGAGCGCCCCGATCACGCCGCTGTCCTGCCCGCCGATGCCGCCGGGCAGCGGCAGCAGGTTGGCCAGCAGGCCGACGAAGTAGGCCTGGGTCACGACCGCGATCGGCGGCGCGTCGCCGAAGGCCTTGAAGCTCGCCCACAGAATGGCGACGTTGAAGGCCCACCAGCCGAGCGTCCCGAGCAGCGCCCAGTCGGGATGGCGCACGAGGTGGATCGCGAAGCGCGTGCCGCCGCCCAGGCGCTCCGGGCCGGTCGCGGTGAGCCGCCCCAGGCGCCCGAGCTTCGACGTCGGCTTGCCCGACTTCCCGAGGCGGCGGCCCAGGTTCGCGGGCAGGAACGCGAGCGCGAAGAACAGCACGATCGCGATCATCGCGATGTACGCCGGCACGACGGTCACGCCGTAGGGCGCCGGCCCGTTGAAGATGCCCCAGCGCAGGCCGAAGCCGCACACGATCAGCGCGACCATGTAGACGCCGTACATCAGCACGAGGAACGCGATCATGCGCTCGGCGACATCGCGGCGCGGCATGCCGGAGCGCCGCAGCGCCCACGCCGTCAGCGCGACCCCGCCCGCGCCGCCCGCGGCGAACAGGCGCGTCGCGGCAAGGCTGGCCATGGTGATCTGGTAGCTCTCGCGGAACTTGATCGGGTAGCCGGGCGGCACGTGCACGTCCTGGAAGATCGCGATGTAGGACGCGGTGGCGGCGAGCTCGAACGCGAACGCGACGCCGAGCCAGTACGGGTCGCCCTCGTCCAGGCGCCCCCACGTCTCCTTGACGGAGCCGAGCTGCGGCAGGACGAAGTACAGGAACGCGATCGCGGAGACGACGAAGAGCCCGAAGAGCAACGCGCGCTCGCGCGTGATGCCCATGCGGGGCATCTCCTCGTCGTCGTCGTGCTCCCCCCTCGAGACGTTGACGTCCTGGACGGGCGCGCGATCGTCCGTCATGCCTGCGCCGCGGCTTCCAGTCGCTGCACGGCCCGCGACAGCGCCCGCGCCGCCGGCACGAACGCCGGCGCCGAGCGCCGGACCCCCTCAGCAAGCGTCGCGCCCACCAGCAGGTCGACCACGTAGTGCTCGCCGAGATAGACGAGCGCGAACCCGAGGGTCAGCGCGTAGGTCCAGCCGACGGCGCCCTCGATCGGACCCGCCTCCGCGAGGACGCGGGCCGCCATCAACGACGTGGCGAAGTGCAAGGACGGCATGGCTGCCAGGGGGTTGCCTCCCAGGAAACTGTAGAGCGGCTGCCAGCGCTCCTTCCAGAACGCCTCGCCGTGCTCGACCATGATCCGCCGCATCGCGGCCTCGCCCTCCGCGCCGTGGATACGCCCGTGCGTGGCGGCGTACCACGGCGGAGCTGTCGGCAGCGCCCAGTAGACGATCACGCCGAGGTCGAACACGGCGTAGATCCGCGCCGCCGCGGCCGGGAAGCGCTCGCGGTGGCGCAACAGCATGTAGGCGACCGTCCCGTGCGGCACGAGGAACCAGATCCAGTGCACCCAGACGAGCGCCTGGTCGGCGACGCGTAGCTCGCCGTCCTTCGCGAGCGCCCGCTGCAGGCGCAGCGTCGGCAGCCGGCCCAACCCGATCGCGCGATCGACCGTCACCGGGTAGTCGACGTGGACGCGCGCCTCGAGCGCCTCCGCATCGTCGTGGGGCATCTGGTACGTCGCGATGTACGCCCACATCTGCAGCGCGCAGACGGCGGCGTCGCGCCCGCGCGAGCGGCGCACGGCGACCGACAGCGCAACTGGCGCGGCCGCCGCCGAGGCGGTCACGACAGGTGGCGGAATCCGCAGGCGGCGGCGTGCGAGCGGCACCGCGACCCCCACCACGACGACGCCCCAGGCCGCCGCGCGGAGGGCGCTGGACGGGCGCATTGAAGACGCGATGCTAACCAGTCGCACGGATAGCCTGAGCCGAGTGACGGACTTCGGACCAGGCGACGTCTTCGCCGGCCATCGCATCGAGGGCGTGGCCGGCCGCGGAGGCATGGGCGTCGTCTACCGGGCGATCCAGATCGACCTCGACCGCCCCGTCGCGCTGAAGGTGATCGCGCCGCACCTCGCCCAGGACGAGGCGTTCCGCAAGCGGTTCATCGCGGAATCGCGCCTCGCCGCCGCGATCGACCACCCGCACGTGCTGCCGATCTACTACGCGGGCGAGGGCGACGGGACGCTGTACATCGCGATGCGGTTCGTCGACGGGTCCGACCTGCGACACGTGATCCGCGCCGAGGGATCGGTCGAGCCGGGACGCGTTGCGCGGATCGTCGACCAGGTCGGCGGCGCGCTGGACGCAGCGCACGCGCGCGGCCTGATCCACCGCGACATCAAGCCCGCCAACGTCCTGCTCGGGGCCGGCGACCACGCCTACCTCACGGACTTCGGGCTGACCAAGCGGCTCGGCTCGAGCACGGGGCTGAGCCACTCCGGGCAGTGG
>VAYD01000018.1:8265-8740 GCA_005883905.1 Actinomycetota bacterium | reverse complement strand
TTCTGCTGCCGCGCGGCGCGGGTCCGGTCGTCCTCACGCGGGTTGCAGAGGTTCTTCCGCGTGCGTGCGAGCGCGAGCGCCTGCTTGCCGTTGATGTGGTGCGCGCCCGCCTTCAGCCGCAGCGTGTAGCCGCCGTTGGCACGGCCGCCGTTGATCTTCGAGAACACGCAGCCGCCCTTGTAGTCGATGCCTCCCATCGAGTCGATCAGCTCGGGGAAGCGCTGGAAGTTGATCTCGACGACATGGTTGATCGGGATCCCGAGCCACTCCTTGATCGTCTTGATCGACAGCGCGGCGCCGCCGTAGGCGTAGGCGGCGTTGATCTTGTCCAGGCCGTGCCCGGGGATCGGCACGACGGTGTCGCGCAGGATCGACAGCTTCGCCGAGTGGCCGCCGCCGGTTCGCATGAGCAGGATCGAGTCGCTGCGGCTCGGGCCGCTGTTGGCGCCGGGCTCCTTCGAGCCCTTCGGCCGCG
>VAYD01000018.1:0-8239 GCA_005883905.1 Actinomycetota bacterium | reverse complement strand
ACAGCGGGTAGCCGGAAGAGGCGAGCTGAGCCTCGGCCTCGCTTGAGACCTTGTCCTGGTTGAACGTCGCGCTGATCAGGAACAGGACGAGGCTGAGCAGCAGCCAGCCGCCGATCGCCAGCAGCACGACCCTGACGACGCGCCCGACCGACCACGGCTGGCCGCGGCCTGGAAATCTGAAGCGGCGGCGGCGAGGCCCGGGCGGCCGGCCGTCGCCGCGCAGCTCTTCCAGGGGCGATCCGAGGTCGCGATCGCGACGCAGCAAACGCGGGCGCGAGCGGTAGATCGTGTAGGGCGGCGGCTCCTGCGGTGGGTCCGACATGGCGCTGTATGGTGGCCGACATGGCCTCCGGGCGCGTGATCGGGGTGGACCTCGGGGGCACGAAGCTCCTTGCAGGCATGGTCGATTCGAGCCTGAACGTGCACCATCGCGCGCACCGATTCGCGCGCGGGAGCGACACCACGCAGGTGCTCGACACGATCGTCGACGCCGTCCGCGAGGCCCGCGACGCGGCCAACGGCGAGGTTGACGCAGTCGGGCTCGGCATCCCGTCGCTGATCGACCAGGAGCGCGGTGTCGCCGTGACGACCGTGCATCTGCCGATCCGCGACCTGCCGTTCCGCGACCTGATGGCGGAGCGGCTCGGGCTGCCCGTGTTCGTGGACAACGACGCGACCGCCGCGATGCTGGCCGAGTGGCGCTTCGGCGCCGCGGTCGGCTGCACCGACGCCGTCCTGCTGACGATCGGGACCGGGATCGGTGGCGGCATGGTCGCCAACGGGGAGCTGGTGCGCGGTGCGCAGGGCGCCGCGGGGGAGTTCGGCCACATGACGATCGACATCGACGGTCCGCTGTGCCCGTGCGGCGCACACGGCTGCCTCGAGGCGTTCGTGTCCGGCACCGCGTTGGCGCGCGAGGCGCGCGCGCTCGGGCTCGACCTCACGGCCGCGCAGGTGTCGGAGCTCGCCCACGACGGCCACGCCGTGGCGCGCACGCTGATCACCGAGATGGGGTCGCGGCTCGGCGCCGGGATCGCCAACCTCGTCAACGCCTGCAACCCCCAGGTGGTGGTCGTCGGCGGCGGCGTGCTCGCGATGGGCGACATGCTGCTCGCGCCCGCGCGCGAGGAGGTGGCGCGCCGCGCGCTGGCGCCGTCGCGCGACCTGGTGCAGATCGTCCCGACGCGCTTCGGCGCGGAGTCGGGGATGCTCGGCGCCGCCGTGCTGGCCCTGGACGGCGTGGCAGCCTCCGAGGCGTGAGCGGCCGGCTCGTCGTCTGCCCGACGCCGATCGGGAACCTCGAGGACATCACGCTGCGGGTGCTCAGCGTGCTGCGCGAAGCGGACGTCGTCGCGTGCGAGGACACAGCTACCACGAGCACAACGAGCGCGAGCGCTCGGCCGAGCTGGTCCGGCGGATGCGCGACGGCGAGACGGTGGCGCTCGTGAGCGACGCGGGGATGCCGCTCGTCAGCGACCCCGGGTACGTGCTCGTGCAGGCGTGCGTCGCCGCCGGGCTGGCGGTCGAGGTGCTCCCGGGGCCGTCGGCGGCGCTGGCGGCGCTCGTGGCCAGCGGCCTGCCCGCGGACACCTGGCGGTTCGTCGGATTCCTTCCGCGCAAGCAGGGCGAGCGCGCGCGGGTCTTCACCGCGCCCGAGACCGTCGTCGCGTTCGAGTCGCCGCACCGGGTCGCCGCTGCGCTGGCCGCCCTCGCCGCGGCCGATCCGGCGCGCGAGGTTGCGGTCTGTCGCGAGCTGACGAAGGTCCACGAGGAGGTCGTCCGCGGCACGGCCGCGGAGCTCGCGGAGCGCTACGCGGAGCGCGAGCCGAAGGGCGAGATCGTCCTCGTCGTCGCCGGTGCGCCGGCGGTGCAGGGCGACCTCGACGCGGCGCTCGACGCGCTACGTCGGCTCGTCGACGCGGGCGCGAAGGCGCGGCCGGCCGCGGCGGTCGTGTCCGAGCTGACCGGCGTGCCTACCAACGCGCTATACCGGGCGCTCACGCAATAGCGCCGGCTTCGTCACAACCCTGCGGCGCCGGGCGGCGGGGCGGCCCGGCGGACCTAGGTTGGCCGCGGTGCCCCGCCCGCTCGCCGCCGCCATCATCGCGCTCGTCGCGTCCGCCGCCGCCCTCCTCTCCACGGCGGCCGCGGCGGCGAGCTGGCGGGCACCAGTGCACGGCCCGGTGCTTCGCGGCTTCGCCTACTCGGCGTCGGCGCCGTTCACGCGCGGCGCCCGCCGGGGCGCGGACTTCGCGGCTCGCCGTGGTGAGCACGTGGTCGCGCCGTGCGGCGGGCGGATCACGTTCGCCGGGCGCGTGCCGCGGTTCGGCCCGGCGCTCTCGATCCGCTGCGGCGCGCTGGTCGCGACGCTGCTGCGCGTGCGCGCGATGCGGCGTGGCGATGTCGCGCGCGGCGCGATCGTCGGCCGGGCGACCGGGGACGTCCGGCTCGGCGCGCGCCGCGCGGCGGATCGCTTCGGCTACGTCGACCCACTCGCACTGATCGGCGCCGGCCGGCCCGTCGGCCCGGCGCCGCTCGCGCCGGCGCCGGTGCGCGCTCCGCAGCGGCCGCGGCCCGCGGCTGCGCACCACGCGGCGGTGCGCGTCCCCTGGACCGCGTGGGTCGGACTCGGCCTGCTCGGTAGCCTGCTCGGGCCGTGGGCCGTTTCTACGTCACGACGCCGATCTACTACGTCAATGCTGCGCCGCATCTTGGCCATGCGTACACGGTGATCGCGTGCGACGTCCTCGCCCGGCACCATCGCCAGCGCGGCGAGGACGTCTTCTTCCTCACCGGCACCGACGAGCACGGCGAGCCCGTCGCCGACGCCGCGAAGGCACAGGGGCTCGAGCCCAAGGAGCTGGCCGATCGCAACGCCGAGCGCTTCAAGGCGCTGATGCCGCGGCTCGAGGCATCCAACGACTTCTTCATCCGCACGAGCGACGAGCAGCACATGCGCCGCGTCCAAGAGGTGCTGCAGAAGGTCCACGACAACGGCTACACGCACCTCGGCCTGTACGAGGGCTGGTACTGCCCGCGCTGCGCGGACTTCAAGGTCGAGAACGAGATCGGGCCCGACAACACGTGCCCGATCCACGAGATCCCGCTGGTGCGCGAGCAGGAGGAGAACTGGTTCTTCCAGCTGTCGGCGTTCCAGGAGCGGCTCGAGCAGCTCTACGCCTCGCAGCCCGACTTCGTCCAGCCCGAGACGCGGCGCAACGAGGCGCTGAGCTTCATCAAGAGCGGTCTGCAGGACGTGTCACTCAGCCGCGCGAAGCTGACGTGGGGCGTAAAGGTCCCCTGGGATCCGAGCCACGTCTTCTACGTCTGGTTCGACGCGCTGCTCAACTACTACACGGCGCTCGGCTACGCGCGTGACGGGGAGGACCTGACCGACCGCTTCTGGCCGGCGAACTACCACGTCATCGGCAAGGACATCCTCAAGTTCCACACGGTCTTCTGGCCGGCGATGCTGATGGCGGCCGATCTGCCGCTGCCCGAGCACGTCTTCGTCCACGGCTTCCTGCTCGGCGGCGACGGGCGCAAGATGTCGAAGTCGCTCGGCAACGTCCTCGACCCGTTCGAGGCGATGGACGAGTTCGGCGTGGACGCGCTGCGCCACTACCTCAGCCGCGACGTGCAGTTCGGCGCCGACGGCTCGGTGTCGATGGAGTCGCTCGGCGCCCGCTACGACGGCGAGCTCGCCAACGAGCTCGGCAACCTCGCCAGCCGCTCGATAGCGATGCTGCGCCGCTACCGCGACGGCAACGTCCCGGACGGAGCGCTCGATCTGGAGGACGAGTTCGCGGGCTTGGCGGACGATGTCGCGACGCGGTTGAGCGGCGCGGATCTGACCGGTGCGCTCGACGCGATCTGGCAGCGCGTGCGCCGGATGAACCGCTACGTGGAGGAGCAGGCGCCGTGGACGCTCGCCAAGGACGAGGCGAACGCCGCCGACCTCGATCGCGTCCTGCGCACGCTTGCGGAGGGAGTGCGAACGCTCGCCGTGCTGCTGTGGCCGTGGATCCCCGCGTCGTCGGAGAAGCTGCTCACTGCGCTCGACCGCGTCGACGTCAGCTACGCCAAGGCAAAGTTCGGCTGCGACGCGCCCGAGTCGGTGCAGGAGCTCGAACCGCTCTTTCCGAAGCAGCGGTGATCGACTCCCACACCCACCTGCACGCCTGCAAGCCTCCCGACGACGAGCTCGTCGCGGCGGCGCGGCAAGTGGGCATCACGAAGATCGTCACGGTCGGCACCGACGCCCGCACGCGGCGCGAGGCGCTCAAGGCCGCGGAGAGCTTCCCCGAGGTCTACGCCGCGCTCGGCCACCACCCCAACGAGGCGGCCGGCGTCGGCGACGAGGACCTCGCCGACGTCGCGGAGCTCGCGAAGCACGAGCGCTGTGTCGCGATCGGCGAGACCGGGCTGGACTACTTCCGCGACTACGCGCCGCGCGAGGACCAGGAGCGCGCGTTCGCCGGCCAGATCGAGCTCGCGCGCGCCGCGGGCAAGCCGTTGGTGATCCACACGCGCGCCGCCGAGGACGACACGATCCGGATGCTCAAGGAGCACGCCGGCGGCCTCCAGGTCATCCTGCACTGCTTCTCGATGGCCGATCGGTGGGAGGAGTGCGCGGCCGAGGGCTGGTGGTTCTCGTTCGCGGGCAACGTGACGTACCCCAAGAGCATGGACCTCGCGTTCGCCGCGGCGAAGGTCCCGGCCGAGCGGCTGCTCGTTGAGACCGACGCGCCGTACCTGACACCGCAGGACGTGCGCAAGGAGCGCAACCAGCCGGCGTTCGTCGAGCTGACCGCGCGCTTCGTCGCCCAGGCGCGCGGCGTGTCCTACGAGGAGCTCGACGAGCAGGTCACGGCGAACGCCGCCGGCCTGTTCGGGTGGTGAGCGACCTTCCCACCCAGCCGAGCCTGCGGCGCCTCAAGCAGTTCGGGGTGCGGCCAAAGCGCGACCTGGGCCAGAACTTCCTGATCGACTCGAACATCCTCGGCGTGATCGAGCGCGCCGCGGAGCTGTCGCCACAGGACGTCGCGCTCGAGATCGGTGGCGGCCTCGGCGTGCTGAGCGAGTATCTCGCCGAACGCTGCGCGCACGTGCACGTCGTCGAGCTCGACCGTTCGCTCGAGCCCGCGTTGCGCGACGCGCTCGATCCGCATCCGAACACGACGCTGCACATCGCCGACGCAATGGGCCTCGACCTGGCATCGCTCGATCCCGCGCCGACGAAGGTGGTCGCCAACCTGCCCTATGGCATCGCGGCGAGCGCGATCCTGCGGACGATCGAAGAGCTGCCCGGCGTGACGCGCTGGGTCGCGATGGTGCAGAAGGAGGTCGGCGAGCGCCTTGCGGCCGAGCCGGGCACCTCGGCCTACGGGGTGCCGTCGGTCATCGCGCAGCTTGCGTGCGACGTCCGGGTCCTGCGCGGCGTCGCGCGCACGGTGTTCCATCCCGTGCCGAACGTCGACAGCGTCCTGGTCGTGCTCGAGCGCCGGCGGCCCGCGCCCGACCCGGAGCTGCGGACGCTCGTGCAGCAGGCGTTCGCACACCGGCGCAAGGCGATGGCGCGCTCGCTGGCCCTGGGCGGTCGCTCGCGCGACGAGGTGCGCACGACGCTCGAGACGCTCGGCTTCCCGCCGGACGTGCGCGCCGAGCGCCTGTCGCCCGAAGACTTCCGCGCGCTGTACAAAGCGCTGTCGTGATCGAGCTCGCGCCGGCGAAGATCAACGTCTGCCTGTTCCTCGGGCCACAGCGTCCCGACGGGCGCCACGAGCTCGTGACGGTCTTCCAACCGATCGCGCTCCAGGACGAGGTGACGCTCGAGCCGGCCGACCGCGACGAGGTGATCTGCGAGGGCGTCGAAGGGCCGAACCTCGCTGCCGACGCCGTCGCGCGGTTCCGGGCTGCGACGGGATACGCCGAGCCCGTCCGGATCACGATCCGCAAGCGGATCCCGGTTGCGGGCGGGATGGCCGGCGGCTCGGCCGACGCGGCGGCGACGCTGCGCCTGCTGGCGCGCCACAGCGGGCTCGCGCCCGACCTGCATGCGATCGCGGCCGAGCTCGGCGCCGACGTGCCCGGCCAGGTCGCGCCGGCGCGCTACCTCGCGACCGGCGCGGGCGAGCGCTTGGAGCCGCTGGACCCGGTCGCCCCGTACGGTGTCCTCGTGCTGCCGGGGCCACAGCCGCTGTCGACCGGCGCTGTCTTCGCCAAGGCCGCCGAGATGGGCCTGCGCCGGGCGCCCGAGGATCTGGCGCAGCGGCTCGCGGCGGTTCGCGAGCAGCTGCCCGACCTGCGCGGCGAGCTGGCGTCAAACGACCTCGAGCCGGCCGCGCTCGCGCTGATGCCGGAGATCGGCGAGCGCATGGAGCAGGCGCGCGCCGCCGGGGCCGACCATGTGCTGCTCAGCGGCAGCGGGCCGACGGTGCTCGGGCTGTTCCGCGATCCCTCCGCCCCCGGCGCCGTCGCGACGCTGTGAAGCCGGTTCCACTTCTCTTCGCCGCGGCGCTCGTCGTGTACGGAGTGGCGCGCCGCAAGCGCATCGGCCGAGGCGAATGGGTCCTCGGCGGGATCGTGTTCGTAGCGGCTGTCCTCTACGGCACGGAGGTGGTCCACCCGCCGAGCCTGCAACACCTGATCAAGGACGCGGGCACGCATCTCGGCAAGTGGACGTACCTTCTGGTCGGCGCGCTGGCGTTCCTCGAGACGGGCGCGTTCGTCGGCCTGATCGCGCCGGGCGAGTTCACGATCCTCGTCGGCGGCGTCGTCGCCGGTCAGGGGACGATCGATCTCTTCGCGCTGATCGCGATCGTCTGGGCTTGCGCGGTCGCAGGCGACATGACGAGCTACTACATGGGGCGCCGTCTCGGCCGCGGGTTCATGGAGCGCCATGGCCCGCGCGTGAAGATCACCCACGAGCGGCTCGAGCAGGTCGAAGGCTTCTTCGATCGCCACGGCGGCAAGGCAATCCTCATCGGGCGCTTCGTCGGGCTCGTGCGCGCGATCGCGCCGTTTCTCGCCGGCTCGTCGAAGATGCCGCTGCGGCAGTTCATCCCGTACGACGTCGTCGGCGCCGGGCTGTGGGGCACGACGTTCGTGCTCCTCGGCTACATCTTCTGGCAGAGCTTCGACAAGGTCGCCAACTACGCCGAGAAGGGGGCACTCGCACTCGGCATCGTGATCTCGCTCGCGTTCGGGATCTACACGGCGGTCAAGTGGCTGCGAGTCGAGTCCAACCGCGACAACGCCGTGCGCTGGATCGAGGGCCAGCCGCTGCTGCGACCGCTGCTGCCGCTTGCCCGCCGCGTGAAGGCGCCGCTCGTCTTCGCCTGGAACCGGCTGACGCCGGGAAGGCTCGGGCTCGAGCTGACGACGCTCTTCATGACCGGCGGCATCGGCTTGTTCGTCTTCTTCGGGTACTGGCACATCTTCCAGACCCGCACGACAACCGTCGGCGACCAGCGCGCGATGAAGATCGCGCAGGACCTCAACGACGGCACGCTGGTCGCGATCAGCAAGGTGGTCACGACCCTCGGCGCGCTGCCGGTGACCGGGTCCGTGGCGATCGCGATCGCGCTCGGGCTGCTGGCGCGCCTACGTGTGGCAGAGGCGCTGGCGGTCGCGAGCGGCATGGCGCTGACGGTCTGGGCGGTCCACTGGGCCAAGGACGCCGTCGACCGGCCGCGCCCCGACCACCCGCTCGTGAGCTCGATGGACCAGTCCTATCCATCGGGCCATTCGGCCTACGCGATCATCTACATCGTCGCGGCGATCGTGATCGGCCGGATGTACCCGAGCTGGAAGGGGAGAGCCGGGCTCGTCGGTGCCGCGATCGCGCTGGTCGCGCTGATCGGCGCGACGCGCATCTACCTGCGCGCGCACTACTTCTCCGACGTGATCGGCGGCTACGGCCTGGCGTGCGGGATCTTCTCGCTGACCGGGATCGTGGCCCTGGTCGTCACGCACCTGCGTCAGAATGAGGCCGCGACATGAGCAACACGTCGATCACGTACCTCGTGGCCGCGTTCAGCGGCGTCTTCGGGCTGGCGGCCTACATCGCGTTCGTGCTCGTCCCGGCATGGACCGCGTACTCACGCGTGTGGGAGCGCTGCGCCGCGGCGTTCCTGACGCTCTACGTCGTCGCCGCGTGCCTCGGCCTCGGGCTGGTTGGCGGCGGCGCCGTCGTCTGGTTCTGGGATCGCATCCAGGGCTGAAACGGCGGCGGCAA
>VAYD01000017.1 GCA_005883905.1 Actinomycetota bacterium | reverse complement strand
CTCCTTCTGCGACACGAGCGGGCGCGCCTGCGCGATCCACGGGAAGGCCGCGTCGATCGTGGCAGCCGTCTGGTTGACGCCGGGCAGGATCGCGCGCGCGAACAGGCGCGTGTTCGGGAACGAGTTGTTCAGCGACGTGAGCGCCTTGTCGGCGTTCTCGATCGTCGGAGCGAGCAGGCGCACCGAGTCGCTCAGGTCGGCGCTGTGCGAGGCGAACGCCGCCATCGTCGTGTTGAAGTTCGTGATCAGGTCCTTGAGCGCCGCCTCGTTGCGGTTGAGCCCCTGCGTCGTCTTGTTGAGCCCGGCGATCAGCTTCGAGACGTCGTGCGGCTCGGTGCCCAGCAGCGCCTGGTTGACGATCGAGACGTTCTTGAACGCCGGGCCGCCGTACTTGTAGCTCTGGTTCAGCGCCGCGGCGGCTGTCAGCCCGCGCACGCTCGGGTCCTGCGCAGCGTCCTGCGCGGCCGTCGGCTTGGCGGTCAATGCCCTGCCATAGGTGTCGAGCAGCTGCTGCAGCTGCGATCGCGTGTCCTGCTGCAGCGCGGTCAGCACCTGATCCAGCTGGACCGGGTCCGACGCCTGCGTGATCGGCAGCGTGTCCCCGTCGCCGAGCGTCGGCGTCCCCGGCGTGCCGGGCTCCATGTCGACGAAGAAGTTGCCCTCGAGGAAGATGCGCGGCCGGATCTTGACCGTCGCGTCCTTGTGGATCGGCAGGCCCTTCTTGTCGATCTCCATCGTCACGATGGCCGCGTTGGCGCCATCCTGGCGCTCGATCTTCTTGACCTTGCCGACGTTCACGCCCGCGATGCGGACGGGCGAGTTGGTCCGGATCGAGTTGGCCGACGGGAAGACGGCCTTCACGCGAAAGCCATGCGTCAACGGCACGTGCTTGGTGAAGCCGAAGTACGTGGCGATGCACAGCACGGCGATCACGAGCGCGCCGACCTTGAACGCGCTCGCGCCCACGCGGTCCTTGCGCGGGATGCGCGGGGCGTTGGGATCGCGCCGGATCCCCATTACTGGCTCAGGCTCCGCTTCGAGGTGTCGTGCGCCGTGCCCTGGTTCCCGGGCACGTTGCCGATGTCCTGCTTGCCGACGAGGTAGTCCTCGTTGCCCGCCTCGCACTCCTTGGGCTGGCCGGGCGCCGCCGTGTTGGGGTACGGGTTCGTGTGCAGGTAGTTGTCCTGCGCGCCGGGCACGCCGCCGTTGGCGGGGGCGGACGACGGGCCACCCTCGTTGTTCGGGCCCTGCGGCGCAGCGACGACGATGAAGCGCTGGCCGGTGCCGTACTGATCGCCCTCGCTCAGCAGCGAGGCGACGTTGCGGAACCACAGCGACGCGTAGTTGCAGATCGTCTGCGCCGGCGTCAGGAACGCGATCGTCGGGTTCAGCAGCACGGCCGTGTTGGTGAGGTCGCGCACGCCGAGCGAGACCATCGGGTCCTCGGCGAAGCGCTCCAGCGAGCCGAAGGTGGTCTCGAGCTGCTTGTTGACCGGCGGCGTGCGCGCCAGCGACTTCGTGCCGATCTCGAACGCGTCAGCGAGGTTCGGGGCGGCCGAGCGCAGCGCGCGGATCCCGGGGCGCAGCTCCTTGAAGAAGAGCTCGCTGTTGCGCAGGAACGGCCGCTGCTGCGGGAACGCCTGCGTGGCGGCCTCGAGCGAGGGCGGGCCGAGCACGATCGACTGCTGGATGTAGGGACGCGCGACGTTGGCGAACGCACGGAAGGTGATGTCCAGGTTGCGGAAGAGATCGGCCTGCGTCTCGGCGACGGGCGCGACCTGCGAGGCGGTCTGCTCGAGCGCGCGGAACAGCTGCGGCAGCTTCGTGCGCGGATCCGACAGGTTGCGCATCACCGGCACGAGGTTCGTGAGGAGCGGGTTGAGCTGCTCGATCGCGACGTTGAGGTCCTGCCCGCGGCCGGCGAACGCGTCGCCGAACTCCTTCAGGTTGACGCGCGACGCCGCGCGCGTCTTGTCGTCGAACATGTTCAGGACCTCGTCGATCTCGACGGGCTTCGGCTTGGCCTGCGTGATCGGGACCGTGCTGCCGTCCGGCCAGCCGCGCTTCGAAGTGCCCTTGGTGAGCTCGACGTACTTCAGGCCGAGCGCGGACCGCGGGCGGACGATGACCGTCGAGTCGATCGGCAGCGGCTTGACGGTCGTCTCCAGCTTCAGCCCCAGCTGCGCGGTCACGGTGCCGTTGCGGTTGCGGACCGGCTCGATCGAGTCGACCACGCCGACGCGCGTGCCGCCGAGGCGCACCTCGTTGCCCTTCACGAGGTTGGCCGCGCTCGGGACGTTGACCTTCAGCGAGTACGAAGGGACGAACGGCAGGCCGTTGTTGGCGTTGTAGGCCAGGAACACGGCGACGATGACGACGAGCGTCGTCGCCGCGCCGATCAGCACGGGGTTCGCCGCGATCGATGCCGAGCCGCGCCGCCGCATCAGTTGCCGTCCCCGAGGAGGTAGTCGAGCAGCGCGCCGCTCGGGTCCTGGCTCGGCGCCTGCCGGCCGGCGCCGGGCACGACCGCGTGCGGCAGCGCCGCTGCGCCATTGGGCGCCTTGGTCGTCGTCGCCGTCGTCGCGGTGTCGCCGGTGCCGTTCATCCCGTCGAGCACCTGCTGGACGCTCTCGCCGCTCATCACGCGGTCCTCGCGCACCAGCGCGGGCGAGCGGACTGAGTCGTCACGGGACGAGGCGGCACGCGCCGAGCCCTTGACGAAGTTCGCCGTGCAGCCCGGGTCGTTCTGCACGCGATAGGTCGTGCAGGTGTTGACGATCAGCTGCGCGCGCAGGTAATGGCCGTAGGAGTCGTAGCCGTTGACCGCGGCGGTCGAGTAGAAGAGGAAGTCCATCAACCGCTCGATGCCGCCCGTGCTGCGCAGGCTCGTCAGCAGCGACGACAGGTTGGTCGACAGCGGCACGACCTGGTTGCCGAAGGTCTTGAGGTCCTGCGCGATGGGCTTGGCGGCGATCAGCGCCTTGCGGCCGGGCACGACCGCCTGGCCGAGCGTGGTGAGGGCCGGGGTCGAGACCTTCGCGAACGGCCCGAGCGAGATGATCCAGCGGTTGATCGCGGGCGCCTGCGCGCCGAGGTCCGTCAGCACCGGCGTCATCTCGTCCGACAGCGCGCCCAGCCGCACCATCGTCGGCTTGAGCTGGCGCAGGAACGCGGGCAGGTCTGACCAGATCTTCTCGAATTGCCGGCTCCTCTCGGCCGTCGCCTCTGCCGTGATGCCGGCGTTGTGGATGAACCCGCTGACGTGCGCGCGCTCGCGCGCGATCGGGGCCAGCGCCGTGTCGGAGTCGCGCGCCAGGTCGGCCAGGACGCGGTTCTCTCCGGCCAGCAGCTTCAGCACCTTGTCGGTCTCGGCGAGCGCCGGGTCGGCGTTGCGGATCACCTGGTTGAGGTCCGCTCCGCGGCCCGCGAGGCCGGTGCCGAGCTCGTTGAGGATGATCGTCAGCCGCTGGCGATACGGGAGCCGCAGGATGTTGTTGAGCAGGTCGATGTCGATCGGCCGCGACGTGTGCGACGCGGGCAGGAGGTGCTGGCCGGAGTGCTGCGGGTCCTTGGGCAGCAGCGGCGGCGACGGCGCGCCGACCGGGCGCGGCTGCGTGGGCGTGCACTCGACGAACTTCTCGCCGATCAGCGACTGCGGGCGGATCGTGCAGTGCGCGTCGGTGCGCCAGTCGCCGAACCCGGACTTGTCGATCCGCAACACGACCGCCGCCTTCTGGTCGGGCGTGACGTCCAGCGACTCGATCTTGCCGACCTTGACCCCCGCGATCTTCACGTCCTCGCCCGGGATGACTGAGAACGCGTTGTTGAAGATGGCGCGGACCCGGTAGGGCGTGCCGCCGCCGTCGGACGCCGCCGTGGCGAGCAGCAGCGCCGCCGCGGAGATGCACAGGGTCAGGGCGATGCCGAGGATGCGCCTCATGGTCCGGGCGGGATCAGCGACGGATCGCAGTCGAGGGAGTTGTCCGTGTCACGGAACGGCGCGGAGTTGTCCTGCGGCACCTGGCTGGCGGTGCCCGGGCAGCGCTTGACCTGACCGCTCTGCAGGCCCGTCAGGCGCTGCGAGTTCGGGATCGGGGTCAGGACGCCGCCGGTCGGGTTGTCGGCGAACGAGAACGTGTTGAAGATCGGCTGGATGCGCGCGTAGTGACCGTTGGCGTCGTAGTTGGAGGCGCCCTGGCCGAAGTCGCGCATCCACCCCACGAAGTCCGGCGTGTAGGGCCGGATGAACTTGACGACCGGAGTCGTCTTGTCCAGCGCGGTGATCGAGTGCGCGAAGACCGGCCGCGCCGTGCTCTCGAGCGTCGGCGCCTTGCGCAGGAGGTCGACGAGGTCGTTGTTCGGCCCGGCGCGGCGGATCAGCAGGCTCAGGTCGTGGATCGTCGGGCGAGCGTCGCGCACGAGCGGGCGCAGCTGCGAGAAGAACTTCGCCAGGTGCTTGGTCGCGGGCTTGGACGCCGCCACGAGCACGTCGAGGTCGTCGAGCGTCGAGCGCAGGTTCACGAACGTCGTGTTGGCCTGGCGCAGGGTGGCGGGCAGCAGCCCGAGTGCCCGCGCCAGCGCGACGTTCTGGTCCCCGATCGCCTTGGCCGTGGTGTTCGCGTTGGACACGAGGTTCGTCAGGTCGTCGCGGCGCGAGGCGATCGCGGTGACGGTGCGCGAGGAGTTGACGATGAAGTCCTGGAACGTCTGCGAGTCGCGGTTGAGCTCGCGCACGAGCCGGCTGGAGGTCGACAATGCGGGGCTGAAGTACTTCGCGGCCTTCTGGACGTTGGGCCCCTGCCCCTCGTACTGCGTCGCCGTGCCCTGGATGACCCGCTGCAGGCCCTTGCGCGTCTTCGGGTCCAGCGTGTTGAGGAGCTGGTCGAGGTCGACCGGGGTCGTGGTCTTGTCGGTCCCGAGCGTGTCGCCGTCGTCGAGCTTGCGGTTCGAGTTGGGACCCGGCACCAGCGCGACGTAGCGGTTCGCGACGCCCGAGAGCGAGGTCGCGCGGATCGTCGCCGTCGTGCCGTCGTGCAGCGGCGCGAAGTCGTTGTCGACCGCGATCGTGATCTGCGCCTGGTTGTCGTTCGTCAGCTCGATCTTCTTGATCGAGCCGACGCGGCGGCCGCCGACCTGGACGTCGTCGTCCTTGACCAGCTGGCCGGCGTTCTCGAACCGCAGCTCGTACGTGTGCTCGCTCCCGCCCCGGAGCAGAATCACCGCCACCACCACGACCGCCACGGCGAGTGCGCCCAGCGCGACGCCGCGGGCCGCCGTCATCGGCAGACCTCGGTCCTATGGGCGGTGAGCGGGTGCGGGTGGGACAGGGTGGTTCTCGCTGGGCCAGGAAGGGTGGGACATGCTCTTCCGCGGCTGTTGCGGCCACGTTAAGCCGCCTTGCCGCAAACCGTGACTACTCCATGCCGAGCGGCCACTGGGACTCGCCGGACAGGAACTGCCGTACGAACGCGTTGTCGGAGTTGAACAGCTCCTCCGCAGGTCCCGACTCCACGATCCGCCCCTTCCACAGCACGCAGATGAACTCGGCCACGCGGCGGGCGCTCATGATGTCGTGCGTGATGACCGTGTAGGCGCCGCCGTTCTCCTCGTGGATCTCCTGGATCAGCTCGCACAGCAGCGCGGTGCGGACCGGGTCCAGGCCGGAGTCCGGCTCGTCGAACAACACGATGTCCGGGTCGAGCACGAGCGCGCGCGCGAACCCGGCGCGCTTGCGCATGCCGCCCGAGAGCTCGTTGGGCATCTTGTCCTCGGACTCCCCGAGGCCGACCTCGCGCAGGCGCCGCCGGACGATCTCGCCGATCTCATCCTCGGACTTGTCCGTGTGCTGGCGCAGCGGGAAGGCGGTGTTGTCGTAGAGGTTCATCGAGCCGAAGAGCGCGCCGTCCTGGAACAGGACGCCGAACTTCTTGCGCATCGCGAACAGCTCGTCGTCCGTCATGTTCGGCACCGACTCGCCATGCACGAGGACGTCGCCCTCGTCGGGGTACAAAAGGCCGACCATGTGCTTGATGCACACGGACTTGCCGGTGCCCGACGGGCCCAGGATCATCGAGATCATCCCCTCGGGGATCCCCATGTTCAGGCCGCGCAGGATCTTGTTGCGGCCGAAGGCCTTGTGGACGTCGACGAACTCGACCGCGTCCGGCTGACCGGTCGGGCGCTGCATGCCCGTGTGCCAGCGGTACTCCTCCGCGTCGTCGCCGCGCGGCGGCGGCTCATGCGTGACGCCGACCTGCGAGCCGGCCGGTTCGACCAGCTGCTCCGCGGTCGTCTGCTCCTCCTCCGGCAGCCACTCGTCGTGCTCCGGCGGGTTCGGGTCTCGCGGCGTCTCCGACATTGTCAACCTCCGATCGGGGCTCGCGGGTTAGCGCCCCAGAACAGCTGGGTGCCGAGCATCCCGATGAGGTGCACGAGCACGATGTTCATGACCATGGACTTCGCGGTCGCGGTGCCGACTCCCACCGGGCCTCCCGACGCGTTGTAGCCGTAGTAGCAGCCGACCAAGACGATGACCGTCGCCATCGCCATCCCCTTGATCACGCTGTACAAGAGATCGGGTGGGTTCTGGAACATCCAGAAGATCAGGAAGAACCCGCCGCTGGAGACCTCGCCTATCTGCTGGACCACAGCCAGATAGCTGGCGAAGAACCCCGCCCCCACTGCCGCGATGTACATGAACGGGAGCACCATCCACGCGGCCAGCAGGCGGGTCGCGCACAGGAACGTGATCGAGTTGATGCCCATGACCTCGAGCGCGTCGATCTCGTCGGAGATCCGCATCGAGCCGAGCTCGGCGACGATGCCGGTGCCGACCTTCGCAGCCATCATGTAGCCAAAGGCGTAGGGCACGAGCTCGCGCAGGTCACACCAGGCGCTGAAGACGCCGGCGTAGGCGGGCGCGCCGAC
>VAYD01000477.1:1314-3498 GCA_005883905.1 Actinomycetota bacterium | reverse complement strand
GCCGAGCGGGCCGTCCGCCACCACCTCGCGCTGCAGGCGCAGGACCTGCGCGCCGCCCAGCTCGCGCTACGCGCGCGTGTACCTGGGCTGACGCCGCAGGACGTCGATCGGGCGCTGAACGAGCGCGCGTTCGTCGTGACGTGGGTGAACCGCGGCACGCTGCACTTCGTCTGCCCCGAGGACGTCCATTGGCTGGTGGCGCTCACCGGGCCGACCCAGGCGGCCGCCGTCGCGCGCCGGCTCGCGCTGGACGGCATCGAGCCGGCGAGAGCCGAGCGCGCCATCAAGGCGATCAGCCGCGCGCTCGCCGACGAGGGGCCGCTCACACGCGCCGACCTCGTCAAGCGCACCGGGATCGACGGCCAGCCGTTCATCCACGTCGCGTTCGCGGCCGCCTTTCGCGGCGTCATGGTGCGGGGCCCGCTCGCCGGGCGCCAGCACGCGTACGTGCGGACCGAGGACTGGATCGGCCCGCCGCCCAGGCACATCGACCGCGATGCGTCGCTGGCCGAGCTCGCCCGCCGCTACCTCGCCGCGTTCGGCCCGGCGACCGAGGCCGACCTGGCGTACTGGAGCGGCCTGCCCAAGCGCGACGCCCGTGCCGGCCTGCAGGCGATCGCGGGCGAGCTGACGCAGCACGACTGCGGCCTCGTCGATCTCAGGAAACGCCGTGAAGCGCCCGACCGCGCCCCTTCGAAGCTGTTGCCGTTGTGGGACAACTACCTGCTCGGCTGGAAGGACCGCAGCTTCCAGATCGACCCGCAGCACACGCTCACGATCTACGCGAACGGCATGATCGGCCCCGCGGCATCGCGCGGCGGGATGCTCGTCGGCCGCTGGACGGCGCCCAACGGCCGCGTCGTCATAGAGCCGTTCGACGGCCCCGTCACCGGGTTCGCGGCGGAGGCGAACGCCGTCGAGCGCTTCATCGCGCGCCGTTAGGCGCGCACCCCCACCGACTCCAGGTACTCGCCGGGAAGGGCGATTGCGCTCTCGCTCGGGTCGAGCCGGTTCCACTCGCGGGCGAGGTCCGTGAGCGCTTGGTGCAGCTCATCGCCGCGCTCGCCGAGGGCCGCGTGGGCCTTCAGGGTCGGGCCATAGAACTCGATGAAGAAGTCCACGAACGCCTCGGCAGAGACGAAGCGGAAGTTGTGGATGCGGCGCTCGTGCGCGATCCACTGCACCTGGTCGCCGAAGATCTCCTGCAGGTGGTCCTCGGTGCCCCACAGCATCGGCGACGCAACGCCGGCCGGTGGCGGCACGTGCGCGGCGATCGTGCGGAACATCGCGCCCAGGAAGCCCTCGGGCGTCCAGCTGACGAGCCCGATCCGCCCGCCCGGCCGGCAGACACGTGCGATCTCGGACGCCGTCTTCGCATGGTCGGGCGCGAACATCGCGCCATAGACGCTGAGGACCCCGTCGAAGCTCGCGTCGCCGAAAGGCAGCGCCTCGGCGTCGCCCTCGACGAAGTCGACGTTCACGCCCTCGGCTGCGGCTCGCTCGCGCCCGCGCTCGAGCAGGGCCGGGACGTAATCGGCGCCGGTCACCTCGCAGCCGAGGCGTGCGGCAGCGATCGCGGCGTTGCCGCTGCCGGTTGCGACGTCGAGCACGCGCGTGCCCGCGCGCAGGTCGGTGGCATCCGCGAGCCGCTCGGCGACAAGCACGATCGTCGTGGCGACGGCGGAGAAGTCGCCGCTGGCCCAGGTCGCCTGCTGGCGCACCTTGACGGCGGCGAGATCGGGGGAGGGGGAGGGGGTGGTGGCAGACATGACCATAGAAAGTACGACCGGTCGTGCTGACTTGTCAACGCATGCGTGCGCAACAGCACACAAGCGCTGCAGGAGTGGCCGCCCGAGCTACCAGGCCTGCCCGGCACCGCAGTGCGGGCAGGTGACCGACGTCGTGACGTCGGCGTCGAACGCGTAGCCGCAGGAGCAGCTGTAGAAGGCCTTGTCCTCGGGCCCGCCGGATTCCCGCACGCGGCGCTCGGCCTTGAGCTCCGGGGGCGCGGGGACGGACGTCAGGTGGGCCCGGCTCCGGGCCGGGATGTCGCGCCTGGTGGGTTGGCGAAGAGGGCGGACTCGCATGGTGCTTACGACTCAACTAACGCCGCATAGCGGTCAAGGTTTCCCTGTCAATGTCGGAAATCCTGTCCGCGGGCTTGAATGGCGCATCCGAACCCGG
>VAYD01000477.1:0-1301 GCA_005883905.1 Actinomycetota bacterium | reverse complement strand
GTATCCGCCTGGGGGTCGCGTTGAGCACCGCAGTTCTGCTTGCCGCCGCCCTCGTCTACACGTCCTTCAGCGCCTCCAGCGAGGCGGTGGAGCCCTCGCAGCTGATCGCCCATGCCGATCCCAACCGCAGCTACCACCTGACGGGGAAGGTCGTGAACGGGTCGATCCGCCACGAGGGCGGCACGACGATCTTCAAGGTGGGCGATCGCGACGCCTCCCCGGCGGCCGGCGCGGTGCTGATCCGCTACACGGGCTCGGTGCCGGATCCCTTCAAGGACGGGCGCGAGGTGATCGTCGACGTCAAGAAGGGCTCGGGGAACACGTTCATCGGGGCGCGGGACTCGCTGATCACGAAGTGCCCGTCGAAGTTCTCCGCCAAGAAGAGCACCTGAGCTCATGGCGGTCGTCGGTCGTGGCTGTCTGATCATCGCCTTCGCGCTGACGCTGTACGGCGTCGGCGCCGCGGTCTACGGCGCACGCCCCGGCAACCGCCGCTTCGCCGAGTCCGCCCGCCGCGCCGTGTACGCGACAGCCGGCCTCGTGACGCTGGCGTTCGCGCTGCTCGAGATCGCGTTCCTTCGCTCGGACTTCTCGTTCGTCACCGTGGCGACGCACTCGTCCACCACGACGCCGCTCTTCTACAAGGCGGCGGCCGCCTGGTCCTCGCAGGAAGGCTCGCTGCTGCTGTGGGCGTTCCTGCTGATGCTCTGGTCCAGCGTGGTGCTGACGATCACGCGCAACCGCCTGCGCGACGTGACGCCCTACGCAACGGCCGTGCTGCTCGGCTTCGGCGCGTTCTTCATCGGGTTGCTGCTCTTCACCGCGTCGCCGTTCGACAGGTACGCCAACGGCGGGCCGGCGGAAGGCTCGGGGCTGAACCCGCTCCTGCGCCACCCGTCGATGATGACCCACCCGATCGCGCTGTACTCCGGCTACACGCTGGCGGCGGTGCCGTTCGCGTTCGCGATCGGCGCGCTGATCGCGCGGCGGATCGACGCCGAGTGGATTGCGGCGACGCGCCGGTTCGCGCTGGCGAGCTGGCTGGCGCTCGGCATCGGGCTGCTGCTCGGCGCGCGCTGGTCCTACGTCGAGCTCGGGTGGGGCGGCTACTGGGCCTGGGATCCGGTCGAGAACGCCGCGATGCTGCCGTGGCTGACCGCCACCGCGCTGATCCACTCGGTCCAGATCCAGGAGAAGCGCGGGATGCTGAAGATCTGGAACGTCTCGCTGACGCTGGCCACCGGCACGCTGGCGATCGTCGGCACGTTCCTGGTGCGCAGCGGCATCCTCGACTCGATCCA
>VAYD01000476.1 GCA_005883905.1 Actinomycetota bacterium | reverse complement strand
TGCTCCTTCATCGCCGAGTGAAAGCCGTAGTTCGTCATCACGGTCACCGCCACGCCGTCGCCAGGAAGGCGCCCGGCCTCGCGCAGGTGCAACGCGGCGAGCGCGATCAGCTCGTCGCCGTCGACGATCACGCCGTTGCGATCCACCGCGAGCACGCGGTCGCCGTCGCCGTCGAAGGCGAAGCCGACGTCGTAGCCGCCGTCGCGGACCGCGCTCGCCACGAGGTCGACGTGCGTCGAGCCGCAGCCCTCGTTGATGTTGCGCCCGTCGGGCGTGTCGGCGATGGCGGTGACGTCCGCGCCGAGGCGGCGGAAGATCTGGGGCGCGGCGGCGTAGGTGGCGCCGTTGGCGCAGTCCAGCAGGACGTCGACGCCAGAGAGGTCGAGGCCGGCGAAGCGCGTGTGCAGCTCGCGCAGGTAGTCCTCCTCGGTGCCGTGCATGGCGCGGATCCGTCCCATGGCGGCGGCGGTCGGGGCGGACCCACCGCCTTCGGCGGCGTGTGCCCCGTCGAGCAGCGCCTCGATCGCCTCCTCGGTCGCGTCGGAGAGCTTGAAGCCGTCGGCGCCGAAGAACTTGATGCCGTTGTCGCGATAGGGGTTGTGGCTGGCCGAGATGACCGCAGCGAGATCGAAGCCGTAGCGGCCGAGCAGCAGCGGCGCCGCCGGCGTCGGCAGCACGCCGCCCAGGAAGACCTCGCCGCCGGCCGAGGCGACGCCCGCCGCAAGCGCCGACTCGAGCATCTCGCCGCTCTCGCGCGTGTCACGGATGACGAGCACGCGCGGCGTCGCGGCGCCCGCCTGCAACGTCGCCGCCCGGCCGAGCTTCACGGCCAGGTCGGCAGTCAGCAGCTCGCCGGCGACCCCACGGACGCCGTCGGTCCCGAACAGCCTGCGGGCCATGGGGGCCTAGCGCTTGGAGAACTGCGGGCGCTTGCGGGCCTTCTTGAGGCCGGCCTTCTTGCGCTCCTTCACGCGCGCGTCACGCGTGAGGAAGCCGCGCTTCTTGAGCTCGGCGCGCAGGTTCGGGTCCGCCTCGAGCAGCGCGCGGGAGATCCCGTGACGCAGCGCGCCGGCCTGCGAGCTGACACCGCCGCCGTGCATGCGGGCCACGACGTCCATGCGGTCCTCGTAGCCGACCGTCTCGAGCGGCTGGCGGATGTTGCGCTGCAGCGTGGCGCGCGGGAAGAAGTCGTCGAGCGGCTTGCCGTTGATCGAGTACACGCCCGTGCCCGGCTTGAGGATCACGCGGGCGACGGCGGTCTTGCGCTTGCCCGTGGCGCGGTAGCGCGCGCCGGCGGCAAGGTCGATCGTGGCGGTCGAGATCGGCGTGTCCTCGACGAGGTCCTCGTCCACGGCGTCGGCCGCGGCCTCCTCTTCGTCGCTGTCCTCGTCGTACTCCGAGCGGCGCTCCTCGCTCTCGAAGACCAAGTCGACCTCGAGATCGGCGCCCGGAATAGCCGGCTTCTCGCGCGGAGCGACCTCCGCGACCTCCTCGAGGTACTCGTCGTCGACCTCCTCGGCCTCGACGACGACGTCCTCGCCGGCGGCGGCGGGCTGCTCCTCGGCTGCCGCCGGCTGCTCCTCGGCCGTCGGCTGCTCCTCGGCCGTCGGCTGCTCCTCGGCGGGCGCCTCAGCGGCCGGGGTCTCCTCGACGGCGCCCTCCTCGGGCTGCTGCTCGTCGTCGCGCGGGGTGTCGTCGGCCATCAGGACTTCGTCTCCATCGGTTGCGGCTTCAGCTGCTTGCGCGCGAGCCGGTTGCGAGGCAGCATGCCCTTGACGGCGATGCGGATGACCTCTTCGGGGCGCCGCTCGAGCATGTCGTTGAGCGTGCGCGTCTTGAGGCCGCCCGGGTAGCCGCTGTGGCGGCGGTAGAGCTTATCCTCGAGCTTGTTCCCGGTGACCGAGATCTTCTCGGCGTTGATCACGACGACGAAGTCGCCCGTGTCGATGTGCGGGGTGTACGTCGGCTTGCGCTTGCCGCGCAGCGCGTCCGCGATCTGCGTCGCGAGCCGGCCGAGCGTCTGGCCGGCCGCATCCACGATCAGCCAGTCGCGCTGGCGGTCGGAAGGTGTGGCTACGTAGGTCTTCACGGCGTGAGAAAGGCCACGCGGGAACGATGCTCCGCGCGGCGCGGCCGTAAGCATAGGACAACGCAGGTCGCGTCGCCTTCCCGCCGAAGTTGGGTATAAGGTGCCCGCCACTTGAAGACTGCCGAATCCGGTCAGCCCTTTACCGCCAGGGCGATCGGAGCGGGGGACCCACTGGGCAGGCAATGCCGGCCCGGGGGCGAATCCAGGGATCACGCCCTGGTAGCGGCATGACGCCGCGAGCCCGTCAGCTAACCCCGTAGGCCCGTCACCCGGGGAGTGAATCGAGCTGATCCGTCGGACCGTCATGGTCTTGGCCGTGCTGAACGCCGTTGCGGCAACGCCCGCCGCGGCGTCCAATGGCGGCACCGCGTTCGGCGGTACCCCCGCCAGCGCGCCCTCGGTCCCGCCCGTCGCGTCGACCGTGACCTGCCGCACCGGCTGCAGCTCGCTGACCACGGCGCGCCCGGGGAGCACCGTTCGCGTGCTCGGCTCGCAGCTCGACGGCGTCACGCAGGTCGTCTTCACGGGCGGCAACGGCAGCGCCGACGACGTCTCGGCCCCCGCCACGGCGATCGACTCGGCGCACGTCGACGCGGTCGTCCCCCAAGGCGCCCGCACCGGCCGCGTCCAGCTCGTCAACACGGACGGCGTGGCCTCGAAGGCGACGCGCAAGGCGTTGCGCGTGAGCGCGACCGCGGGCGCCGGCGCCCTGGCCGCACGCGTGGCGCAGCCGCGCGTCCTGTTCGACGGGACGACGAAAGCCACGCTCGACCTCTACGGCGGCCCCGCGTCCGACAGCGGCGTCTCGATCGACCTGCTGCACCAGCCCGACGGCGCCGTCGTCGCCCACTGGGACGTGACGTCGATCCCGGCCGGCACGGTGCAGTCGATCGCGTGGGACGCGACCGTCGCCGGCAAGCCCGCGCCCGAGGGCCGCTACGAGTTCCACGTCACGCAGGCGCCATCCGGCAGCGCCGTCCGCGCCGCCGCCGCGCCACCGGCAGCCGCGAGCTTCCTCTACCTCGATCACGTGTTCCCGGTCCGCGGTCCGCACACCTACGGCGACGGCTTCGGCGTGCCCCGCAACGGCCACACGCACCAGGGCGTCGACGTCATGGCCGCCTGTGGCACCCCGCTCGTCGCGGCCCGCGGCGGCGTCGTCAAGTACAACGGCACGCACCCGGCGGCCGGCAACTACCTCGTGATCGACGGCGCGGACACCGGCATCGACAACGCCTACATGCACCTGCGGGCGCCGTCGCCGCTGAA
>VAYD01000473.1 GCA_005883905.1 Actinomycetota bacterium | reverse complement strand
TCCACGCGTCGCTAAAGGCATTGCTGGGGCGGCCTGGGAGCTTCACGGTGACGCCGAAGCGCGGCGCGGACGGGCGCCAGCCGCGCGCGATGCTGCCCGCGCTGGCGGCCGCGGCCGTGCTCGCGACCGTCGCGGTCGCGGGCCTCGTGCGCCATCACGACCCGAGCACGATGAACAACGTCGCGTTCGCGCTCGTCCACCTGACGGTGCTGAGCTTCGGTGTGGCACCTGCGCTGCGGGCCGTGCGGCGGCCGGTCGCGGCCGCAGAGCCTGGTGCGGAGCGCGTCGCCGCCTGATCTGACGCTCGCCCTCAAGGCAGGCGCCTTCGGCGCCGAGGTTGACGGCGATGAAGCTTTTCCTCGCCACCACGCTCGCCGTCCTCGTCTGCGCCGCCCCCGCGGTGGCCGCGCCCGTCACCGTCGAGGCCGAAACCCTGTCGCTGCCGGCACAGCGCCACCGGCACGGTGACGTCGCGCGCGACGCGCCGGATCACGGTTCGGGGGCGGGGCGAGCAATGCAGCGGCGCGCCACGGATGATCGTGGCCGTGGATGGACACGTGGCGCTCGACGTGAGCGTGACCGCGACGAGCTGGACGAACTACGCGGCCGACCTGCCCCTGAACGACGGCTCGCATGCGCTGTCCGTCCGCTTCGCCAACGACTTCAAGAGCTCGACCTGCGACCGCAACCTGCTGGTCGACCGCATCCAGCTGACCTCCGTGGCGGCGCGGCCGCTGCCGGGCGCGTCCTTGTACATGGCGCCGGTGTCGGGGATCAACGCGAAGATCGCGGCGCAGCCGCAGGCGCTGTGGTTCGGCGGCTGGAGCGGCGACGTGCGGACGGCCGTCAACAGCGTGGTCTCCGCCGCCGCGGCGGCCGGGAGGGTGCCGGTGCTCGTGGCGTACAACGTCCCGCAACGGGACTGCGGCTCGTACAGCGCCGGCGGCTCGTCCTCGGCCGATGCGTACCGCACGTGGATCCGCGCGTTCGCGGCCGGCATCGGCTCGCGGCGCGCGATCGTGATCGTCGAGCCCGACTCGATCGCGGGCCTGGACTGCCTCGACGCCACCGACCGCCAGACGCGCCTCAGCCTGCTCGCCGACGCGACCCGCGTGCTCGCCGCGAGCGCCAACACCGTCGTCTACCTCGACGGCGGGCACGACGCGTGGCAGCCGGTCTCCGCGATGGCGAGCCGGCTGCCGCAGGCGGGCATGCCCGACGCCCAGGGCTTCGCGCTCAACGTCTCGAACTTCCGCGCACAGGCCGGGCTCGTCAGCTACGGGCAGCAGCTCGCGGCGGCGATCGGCGTGGCGCACTTCGTGATCGACACGTCGCGCAACGGCCTCGGGCCATCACCGGACGGCCAGTGGTGCAACCCGCCGGGCCGCGCGCTCGGCGCGAAGCCCGGCACGCCGAGCGCGTACCGCCAGGACTGGAACCTCTGGATCAAGCGCCCCGGCGAGTCCGACGGCCCGTGCAACGGAGGCCCCGCCGCCGGCGTCTACTGGCCCTCCTACGCGGACGGCCTCGCCTCGCGCGCGCCCTGGTGAGAATCAGGGGTCTGACCCCTCATTCTCACGTGAGAATCAGGGGTCAGACCCTTTTTTCTCACGAGGGGCGCGGCGGCGGGGGGCCCGGCGGCCCAGGAGCTCGGTGCGTGCCAGGAGGCGCTCCTCGGCCAGTGAGAGGAACTCGCGCGCGGCCGGGGAGAGCTGCGCGCCGCGGCGCCAGGCGAACGCGAACGTGTCGTAGAGCGGCTCGGCGAACGGCGCCCAGCCGACGTTCGGCGGCAGCCGCTCGCCGAGGTTCCACAGCAGGCCGTGGGACACGAACGTGTCGCCGTGACCCATCGCCACGAGGTCGAGCGCGGACTCGATGTCCTCGACGTCGATCTGCGGCTCGATCGTGAGGCCCTCGCGCTGTGCGAGCTCGGCGAGCTGCCGGCGCGTCGGGTCCTGTGCGCCGTAGCTCGCGTCGGGCAGGACCAGCGGCGCCTGCGCGACGCGGCGGATGTCGATCGGCCCGCGAAGCCGCGCCTTGCTGGTCGAGACATAGACGATCTCGTCGCGCGTGACCGGGCGGACGTCGAGCCCGCGATCGTCGATCGGCAACGCGACCAGCCCGGCCTCGACCTCGCCCGAGCGCAGCGCCTCGACCACCTCCGCCGAGTTGAGCCCGAGCAGGCGCACGCGCACGTTCGGGTGGCGCTTGCGGAACTCGTTGACGATGTCCATCCC
>VAYD01000472.1:1515-3707 GCA_005883905.1 Actinomycetota bacterium | reverse complement strand
TGACCGCACGCTGCAGGCCGGCCCTGGCGGGCTGACCTACACGACCAAGCCGTTCGCGGCCGACCGCGTTCTCGCCGGCCCGATCGACGCGACGCTGTACGCGACCTCGACGCGCCCGGACACGTTCCTCGAGGCGACGATCGAGGACATCGACCCGAGCGGCACGTCCACGTCGCTCACCGCCGGCGGCCTGCTCGGCTCGTTCCGCGCGCTGGATGCGAAGCAGACCTGGCGCGCGCCCGACGGCAACCCGATCCTGCCCTACCACCCGTACACGCGGGCGTCCGTGACGCCGGTCGAGTCGGGGAGGGTGACGCGCTTCGACATCGAGGTCTTCCCGACGTTCGCGAAGGTCGTCAAGGGCCACAGCCTGCGCCTGACGCTCACGACGTCGGACACGCCGCACCTCGGCTTCGCGCCCGACCAGCTGCAGAACCTCAGCGGCGTCTACCAGGTTCAGCGCAACGCGCGCGCCGCGTCGTTCGTCGAGATCCCGACCGCGCCGGCCGACGCGTTCGCGAAGACCTGCTCGATCTGCGTCACGGCCGGATGACGTGGATCGAGTTGGTGCCGGCGTAGGCCAGGCGCCCGTCGCTCAGGCGGATCACGCCGATCGTGCAACCGTGCGCGATGGGCGGGCCGCTGACGTGCGCCGTCCCGTCGGCGGCGATCGCGTATCGATCCAGCCGCGCGGAGACGAACCCGCAGACCGCCAGCGTGTGATCGTCGATCGCCGCGAGGCCCGACGGGGCGGTGTGCGCGATGTAGGCGAAGGGCTCTGCCGTCCCGTCGTGGACGCGGGTGATCAGGTCGGTGTCCGGGGTGATCGCGTTGTCGGTCGCCCAGACGTCCCCCGAGGGCGTCACCGCCACGCCGAACGGGTTGAAGAAGCCCGGCGCGAGCGTTGTCGCGGTCTGCGTCGGGGGGCCGTTCGGGTCGACGGAGTAGATCCCGCCGCTGAAGTCCGGGAACGCCGGCCCCAGCGGCCCGTTCGGCCCGGGCTGCACGGAGCGGTCGCGGTCGCCGACCGACACGATCAACCGCCCGTCCTTCCCGAACGCTAGGCGGCCGCCGTTGGCCTCCTCGCCGTCGTGGCCCGGGCTCCAGACGGCGCGCTGCCTGCCGGGCGCGACCTTCGCGACGTGGATGATCCCGTCGGTCCCGGTCCAGTCGGCGAAGACGCGGCCCTTCTTGTCGACCGCCAGCCCGAGCAGGCCGCGCAGACCTTCGGTTGCGACGTGGCGCACGTGCGCGATCGGGTGCTTGCTGCGGTGACCGGCCTTCGAGAGCCGCCAGATCTTGCCGCTCGCCAGCTCGCCGTAGATCAGGCCGCCGCCGGGGAGCGGCGCCATCGCGGCGGGGAACTTGGCGTGCGCCAGCAGCTTGCCGTGGGCGGCAGGCGCCGCGAGCAGGCCGCCGAGGATCACGACGACTGCAACCTGGCGCCTCACAACGCTGCCTCCAATGCCGCGGCGACCGGGTCGTCGCCGCTGTTGACGTAGAGCGTCGCGCCGAACGCGCGCGGCTCCGGCAGCACCGCCGCCAGCACCGCCGCGACGTCGTCGCGCGGGACCTCGCCGCGGAACGGCTCGACCTGCACGCGCACGCGGCCCGCGCCGGGCTCGTCCGTCAGCCGCCCCGGGCGCACGATCGTCCAGTCGCGGTCGCTCCCCGCCACGGCCGCGTCGGCCGCCGCCTTCGCCTGCAGGTACACGCTGAAGGGATCGTCGCCGGAGGGCGGGCTCTCGGCGCCGACCGAGCTGATGATCACGTAGCGCGTGGTGCCGACGGCGCGCGCCGCGTCGAGCAGCTTGACCGCGCCGTCGCGGTCCATCGTCAGCTTGCGCGCGGTTCCGCTTCCGGGTCCCGCGCCGGCGGCGAACACAACAGCGTCGACGCCCTCGATCGCCTCGGCGATCGCGCCGGCCCCGGAGTGCTCGAGGTCGCACACCACGGGCTCGGCGCCCGCGGCGTGCACGGCTGCCGCGTGGTTCGGGTTGCGGATCAGACCGCGCACGCGGTCCCCGCGAGCGGCCAGCAGCGATGCCAGCCGCCGCGCGATCTGACCGTGGCCGCCCGCGATGGCGACGTCCATGCAGCGACGTTACTCCAGCGTGAAGGTCAGCGTGTCGCGTTTGCCGTTGCCCTTGCGCGTCATCGTTCCGCCGGCGCCGACGTACGCGCCCGTGCCG
>VAYD01000472.1:0-1509 GCA_005883905.1 Actinomycetota bacterium | reverse complement strand
TATGCCTCGCCGGTCTCGGCGACACCCGGGAGCTTCTTGTCGAGCCCGGCGCCCTGCAGCGTGATCTGCCCGTCGGCGAGGATCGCCGTGAGCGTGCAGGCCTGCGCGTGGTAGGTCGGGTCCTGCAGCGAGCAGCGCGCCTCCATGCGCCCGGCCACGTGGCCGTCCTTGTGCAGCATCGACGAGAGCAGGAAGCTGTCGCCGACGGAGTAGCCCTTTGGCTTGGCGTCGACGAACTTCTCGTCGTTGGGCTTCTCGGTGCTGACGAACGTCAGCGTGCGGGTCGTGGGCTGGTCCTGGCCGCTGGCCGGAAGCACGGTGATGCCTGCGGCCACGGCGGCGGCGCCGAGCGCCGCGATGAGCGATGTGGTCTTCATGGCCGGGAGCGTCCCGGGGCCGGCGCGCCGCGGCCATCGCTCGCGCGAGCGGTCCTGCCCGCGGTCTCGCTCTCGAGAGCGATGGCGAACCGCCCGCCCGAATGGCTACTGTCGCCACCGTGATCAGGCGCCATCTGGACATCGCGATCGCCGCCGGGTTCGCGGCCGTCTACGCCGTCGAGGTGCTCACCGAGTCGGGCTTCGCTGGCCACCGGCCACTGAACCTGCTCCTGCGCGTCGCGTTCTGCGCCTCGCTGTTGCTGCGCCGCAGGTCCCCGCTGGTCCCGCTCGTCGCCGGGCTCGTCATCATCGAGTTGGCCAATCTCGCGCGCCCGGCGGTCCCCAACGCGCTCGCCGAGACCGGCGCGTTCCTGTTCGCCTTCGTGTTCACGATCTACTCGGCGGGGCGCTACGCGACCGGCAGCGCCGTCCTCGCCTGCGCCCTGCTGACCGTCGCGGCGATCCCGCTCGCGGGCATCGAGCCGGGCGACCCCGTCGCGTTCACCGATCTGGCGTTCTTCGTCATGTTCCTCGGCGGACCGTTCGTCGCGGGCCGGATCGTCCGCCGCCGCGTCCTGCGCGAACGCGTCCTCGAGGTCGAACGCGACACGAAGGCGGTCGAGGCCGTCGCCGAGGAGCGCGCGCGGATCGCGCGCGAGCTGCACGACGTCGTCTCGCATGCGATCAGCGTCGTGGTGCTGCAGGCGCGCGGCGGGCGCAAGCTGCTGGACGAGGAACCCGGCGCCGCCCGCGAGGCCTTCGACGTGATCGAGCAGGTCAGCGAGCAGGCGCTCACCGAGATGCGCCGGCTGCTGGGCCTGCTGCGGCAGAAGGACGACGAGCTCGCGCTGGCGCCGCAACCCAGCCTCACGCGCATCGATGAGCTCGTCGGCGGGCTCAGGGCCTCCGGCCTGCCGGTCGACGTGACGGTCGAGGGCGAGGCGGTGCCGCTGCCGCCGGGCGTCGACGTCTCCGCCTACCGCATCGTGCAGGAGGCGCTGACGAACGCGCTCAAGCACGCCGGCCCCGCGAAGGCGCACGTGGTCGTGCGCTACGGCTCCGACCACCTCGAGCTCGAGATCGTCGACGACGGTGCGGGCAACGGGAACGGCGGCGGCTCGGGCCAGGGCCT
>VAYD01000016.1 GCA_005883905.1 Actinomycetota bacterium | reverse complement strand
TGAAGCCGATCTGAAACGGCACGCCGGCCTCGTCGACGGCCGCCAGCGCGCGATCGACCTCGGCCAGCTCGAGCGACACCGGCTTCTCGCAGAAGATCGCCTTGCCCGCGCCGGCCGCGCCCACGATCAGGTCGGCGTGCGTGTCGGTCGTAGAGCAGATCGCGACCGCGTCGATGTCGCCGGCGGTCAGCAGCTCCTCGACTTCGCCCGCGGCAGACACGCCGAGCTCGCCCGCCACGCCGCGCGCCGTGCCCTCGTGTGCGTCGTGCACCATCGCCACCGACGCGCCCGGCACCTGGTGCATCAGCAGGCTCGCATGCATGCGGCCGATGCGGCCGACGCCCACAACCCCGATGCGCACCGTGCCCGTCTCGGTCGCCGCCATCAGATGTCCTCCCACGTGCCGCTGGACGCCGACCTCAGCAGCGCGGCCTGCACGTTCACCCACTCGACCGCGTGCGCGAACCCGGGCTCGTGCTCGCGCCCCTCCGCCACCGAGCGGCAGAACTCGTAGTCCTCGATCACCACGAGGTCCTCGAAGCCGATCCCGTTCGCGCTGCCCGGGACGAAGTGCCCGTGGTAGGGGAAGCGCTCGCCGCCGTACACGGTCCGGTAGCCCGTGTGCGGCACGTCCTCGACGAGGTACAGCTGCAGTTCGTTGAGCTTCTCCAGATTCCAGCCGAGCGCGCCCTTGGTCCCGTAGACCTCGAACGCCATCTGGCTCTCCGGCCCGATGATCGAACGCGAGGCCTCGAACGTGCCGCGCGCCCCGGACGCGAACTCGCACAGCATCCCGGCGTAGTCCTCGTTGGTGACCGCGCCCTTGGGGTCGTCCGCCGTGCCGCGCCCGTAGTGCGACGCAGGGCCCGCCGGGACTGGGCGCTCGCGGATGAACGTCTCGGTCGTCCCGGTCACGCGCGTGATCGGCCCGAGCAGCATGTGCGCGAGATCGACCGCGTGGCTCAGCAGATCGGTCGTGACCCCGTAGCCGGCCTCGTCGACGAGGAAGCGCCACGACAGCACGCCGAGCGGGTCGCTGCCGTACATCGAGAAGAAGCGCCCGCGGTAGTTGGTGATCTCGCCGAGCGTCCCGTCGGCGATCAGCTGCGCCGCGTAGCGCACCAGCGGCGCCCAGCGGTAGTTGTAGCCCACGCCGCTGATCACGCCCGCGGCCTTTGCCGCCTCGTACGCGCGGATCGTCTGCTCCGGCGTCCCGCCGACCGGCTTCTCGCAGAACACGTGCTTGCCCGCGGCCGCCGCGGCCTCGACGAGCTCGACGTGCAGCATGTTCGGCGCGGCGATGAACACCACGTCGACCGCCGGATCGCTCACGACCTCGCGCCAGTCGGCGGTCCCGCGGCCGAAGCCGAAGGACCGCACGGCGTCGTCGAGGCGCTCCGGCGCGGTGTCTCCGCAGACTACGAGCTCCGTGTCGAACTCGCGCTCGCCGAACAGCGTCGGGATCCGCAGCAGCGACCGGCTGTGGGCCTGCCCCAGCCAGCCGAACCCGATCACCCCGACGCCGAGGCGCCGGCGCGCCGGAGAGGTGCGCCCCGACGCGCTCGCCGTCTGCGCAGTCGTGCTCATCCCTCGGACGAGGGCTCCTCGATGCCCTCGCGGCTCAGCTCGTGCTCGAGCGCCTCGAGCTCGGCGCCGCCCGACATCTCCTTGACGAGCTCGTCGCGCGAGATCCCGTTCTTGGGCCAGTCGCCCGTCAGCCGGCCGCGGTTGAGGATCACGAAGCGATCGCCCACCGGGAAGGCGTGATGCGGGTTGTGCGTGATGAAGATCACGCCAAGGCCGCGGTCGCGCGCCTGCGCCACGTAGCGCAGCACGACGCCCGACTGCTTGACGCCCAGCGCCGAGGTCGGCTCGTCGAGGATCAGGACCTTCGCGCCGAAGTACACGGCGCGAGCGATCGCGACAGCTTGGCGCTCGCCGCCCGACAGCGTCCCGACCGGCTGATCCGGATCGCGCACGTCGATCCCCATCTTGCGCAGCTCGCCGACCATGACCTCCTGCGCGTCGCGGACGTCGATGCGCCGCAGCGGACCACGTCCCTTCGTCGGCTCGGAGCCGAGGAAGAAGTTGCGCCAGATCGACATCAGCGGGACCGTCGCCAGGTCCTGGAAGACCGTGGCGATGCCGAGCGCCTTGGCCTCGCGCGGGGAGCTGAAGTGCGTCTCCTCACCATCGACCAGGAGCTCGCCCTCGTCGTGCTTGTGCACGCCGGAGAGGATCTTGATGAACGTCGACTTGCCGGCGCCGTTGTCGCCGAGGACGCACGTCACCTCGCCGGCGCCCACGCCGACGGTGATGTCCTTCAGCGCAACCACGTTCCCGAAGTACTTCGAGACGTTGCGCACCTCGAGCAGCGTGCGGTCGCCGTTGGTCGTTTCGGTGGCGCTCATCGCCGAGCCCCCTCCGCGCGCTTGCGGATGTAGTTGTTGACGAGGACCGCGGCGAGCAGGATCACGCCGAGGAACAGGAAGCGCCAGTCGGTGTTCCAGCCCGCGAACTGGATGCCGATGAACGCCATGCCGATGATCAGCGCGCCGAGGGAGGCGCCGATCGCGGAGCCGAAGCCGCCGGTCAGCACACAGCCGCCGACGACCGCCGCGATGATGAACTGGAACTCGTCGCCCACGCCCTGCCCGGCCTGGGTCGACGCCAGCCGCAGCGCGATCATGATGCCGGTGAGCGCGCAGAAGAAGGACGTGGCCATGAACAGCCCGACCTTCACCTGCGTGACCGGTACGCCGACGTTACGGGCCGCGTTCGCATCGCCGCCGACGCCGAAGATCCAATTGCCCACGCGCGTGCGCGCGAGCACCCACGTGCCGAGCGCCGTGATCGCGATCCACCAGATCACCGTCACGCGGAAGTCGTGCGGATGCCAGAAGCTGCCGCCGAGGATCTTGTTGGCGCTGTCGTAGCCCTTGACGGTGTCGATCCCGCTGACGGATACCTCGCTCGTGATCGCCTTGGTCACCCCGAGGTTGACGCCCTGCAGGATGAAGAAGGTGGCCAGCGTGACGATGAAGCTGGGCAGCTTCGTCCTCATGACCATGTAGCCGTTGAGGAAGCCGACGCCTGTGGCCGCGACCAGCGTTGCGGCGATCGCGATCCAGATGTTCCAGTGGAGCTCGGTCCCGAGGATGCCCATCATGAGGCCGGCCGAGCCGGTCATCACGCCCGCCGAGAGATCGAACTCACCGCCGATCATCAGCAGGGCCACGAGCACCGCAGGGATGCCGATCGTGGACGCCACATCCGTCCAGTTGGAGATCCCGTCGAGCTGCAGGAACAGCGAGCTCTGGGTCCAGAAGAAGATTGCGATGACGATCGCGGCGACCGCTGCCCCGATTTCGGGGCGGCGCATCAGCCGCGCCATCGGCGAGATCTTGGCCATCCGCTCGTCGGCCGGCCTCGTCGGCGGGGGCGCGGCTGTGCCTGGGGTCTCCGTCGAGACCGCTCCCGACGACATTGGATTCAGCTTCATCACATCTCTCTCCCTGGTGTGAGATCGGCTGGTGGCCGGACCGGGCTATGGGCCGGCCACCAACCTCGTCACCTAGCGGGTTCCTTGCCCCGCGAGCTTCTCGACGGTCGCCGCGTTGCTCTTGTCGACGAATCCCGGTCCCGTCAGGACCGGCTGGCCGCCTCCGACCGTGTTCGCGTTCTCCTTGAAGAGCTTCAGGAACACGATTGGCAGGTAGCCCTGCAGGTACTGCTGCTGGTCGACAGCGAACATCACGTCTCCGGCCTTGATGTCCTTGATCACGGCCGGGCTCAGGTCGAACGTCGCGACCTTCGCGCTCGAGCTGGCGCCCTTCACCGCCGTCACGGTCGCGGCCGCGATGTCCGGGTTGAGGGCGATGACGCCGTCAATCGACTTGTCGGCCTGCAGCTTCGACTTGATCTCCGTCTGCGTCGTCGCGATGTCGGCGGTGCCCTTGACCTGGATGTTGGTCACGGCGCCGCCGAAGCCCTCCTTCACGCCCTGGCAGCGCTGCGTGAGGCCGATGTTGTTCTGCTCATGGATCACGCAGAGCACCTTCTTGGCGCCCGCGGCCTTGAGCTTCGCGCCCGCGGCCTTGCCGGCGATCTCCTCGGTCTGGCCGACGTGCGTGATCGCCCCGAGCGCCTTGTAGTCGTCGACGCCCGAGTTGAGCGTGATGATCGGGATGCCGGCAGCCTTCGCCTTGGCCAGCGAGCCCTTGATCGCGTCCGCGTTCGGGACCGAGACCGCGAGGCCGTCGACCTTCTGCGACACGGCGGCGTCGATCAGCTGCGCCTCCTTCTGGGGGTCGTTGTTCGACGGGCTCCAGATCAGCTTCACGCCTTCGGCCTTGGCGGCCGCCTGGGCGCCCTTCTTCACGACTGACCAGAACGAGCCCTCGTCACTGTGCGTGACCATGGCGAACGTCAGCCCCGACCCCTGGGTCAGATTGACGTTGTCCGAGCTCGTCGACGCCGGGCTCGCGCTCGACGACGTGTTGTTGTTGTTGGACCCGCCACACCCCACGGCGAAGATCGCCAGTGCGAACGCCACGAGCAGTCCGAGACTGCCGAGCCGTCGTCTCATCGTTCTGCTACCTCTCTCTCGGGAGCCAGCGTGGTCAGGTACTCGATGCTTCTTGAGACATCGAGAACCGGCCCGTCACCAACCGGCGGCTCCTGCCCGGTGATAGCGGTGTCCTGCTCGAGCACGAGCCAGCGCTCGTAGCCCGCCTGGTCGAGCGCGCGGAGGACCTCTTCGATCCGCGCGTCGCCCTGCCCAAGGGGCCTGAAGAGCCCCAGCTGCGTCGCCTCGACGAGCGACAGCTCGCCCACGCGCACACGCGCGGCGAGGTCGGCGTCCACGTCCTTGAGGTGGACGTGCACGATGCGGGCGCCGTTGTGGCGCACGAAGTCAACGGGGTCGGTGCCGCCGATCAGGAGGTGCCCGGTGTCCAGGCACCAGCCCGCGTCGGTGTCGGCGAGCAGCCGCTGGACGGCGTCGTCGCGCTCGATCAGCGTGCCGACATGCGGATGGATCGCGAGCGTGAGCCCGTGGCCGGCGACGAGCGCGTCGATCTCGGCCAGGTGCTCGACGAGCCGCTCCCACTGCTCGCCGGAGAGCGCGTAGGGCGTGCCCCAGTCGTCGTCGGCGAGGATCGCGGCGACGAACACCTCGGCGCCGGCGCCGGCGAGCAGCTCGGCCGAGCGATGGGCGCGCGCGCGGGCGCCCTCGAACCCGGGCTCGTGCAGGACGAGCGGGACGAACCCGCCGACCAGCCGCAGGTGATGCTTGCCCAGGCACGTGCGCAGGGCGTCGGCGTCGAGCGGCAGGTAGCCGTCAGGGCCGAGCTCGGTCGCGTGCAGGCCGAGCGACTCCATCTCTGACAGCACGCGGCGCGGCGGCAGCTGATGGCCCCATCCGGGAACTTCGCAGACACCCCATGAGATCGGGGCGCCCGCCAGTCGGCGCGTGTGCAGGGTCTCCTCCAAGACAGTCACTGCGGGGGAACTTCCGACGACCCGCCCCAAAATCGTTGGAGCGCTCTAATCCGCGAACCTACTTCGCGCGTTCGCTGCTGTCAAGTCTTTTCGTTAGAGCGCTCCAATGACATACTCCCCCGCCATGGCGGAGGAGATGGATGGCCGTCGTGCCTACGTGACGATGGACGACATCGCGCGCGAAGCCGGTGTGTCGCGCGCGCTCGTGTCGCTCGTCATGCGCGACAGCCCGAAGGTCAGCCCGAAGCGCCGCGAGCTCGTCCTGGCGACGGCCACGCGGCTCGGCTATCGCCCCAACGCGATCGCGCGCAGCCTCGCCAGCCACCGCTCGCAGACGATCGGCGTGCTCCTGAACGACCTGCACAATCCCTTCTTCGCGGAGATCGCCAACGGCATCGAGGACCTCGCGTCATCGGTTGGCTACCGCGTGCTGATCATCACCGGCGAGCGGCGCCAGCGTCGCGAGCGAGCGATGCTCGAGGCGCTCGTCGAGTACCGGCCCGACGGGATCATCCTGGTGAGCCCGCGGATGCGGGCGCACGAGATCACGCATGCGCTCCATGGCCTGCCGGCGGTCGTCGTCGGGCGAACGCTGCGCCAGCGCAGCATCGACGCGGTCATGACCGACGAGGCGAAGGGCGCCCACCTCGCGATCGAGCACCTCGTCGAGCTGGGCCACGAGCGGATCGTCCACATCGACGGCGGGCCGGGCGCGGGCTCGGCGCCGCGGCGCGCCGGGTACCTGCGCGCGATGCGCGAGGCCGGGCTCGGCCGCAAGGCCGAGGTGTTCGCGGGCGACTTCACCGAGCAGGCCGGGATCCGCGGCGCCGAGCGGATGCTGCGCCGCTCCGCGATGCCGACGGCGGTCTTCGCCGCCAACGACCTCGTTGCCGTCGGGGCCATCGACCGGCTCGAGCAGGACGGCGTGCGCGTCCCCGAGGACATGTCGGTCGTCGGCTACGACAACACGTTCGTCGCGGCGCTCAACCACCTCTCGATCACGACGATCAACCAGCCGCGCCATGCGATGGGCCGCGACGCGCTCGCGCTGCTGCTCGAGCGGGTGGAAGGCCGCGACGCGCGCAGCGTGAAGCTGCACGAGCCGACGCTCGTGGTGCGCAAGACGACGGCGCCGCCGCCGTGAGCCGGCGCGGGCTGCTCGCGCTCGCGCTCGCGCCGCTGGTCGCAGGGTGCGGTGCGGCAGGCCATCGCCCCGCCGTCTTCCAGGTCGCCGCGCGGCCCGACGAGGTCGCGACGGCGTTCGCGCTCGGCTCCGACCGAGCGGTGACCGTTGCCCATGTGCTCGACGGGCGCGTCATGCGCCTTGCGGACGGGCGCCGCGCGACGGTGCAGTCCGTCGACCAGGCCGACGACCTGGCCGTGCTGTCGGTGCCAGGGCAGCGCGCTCCCCGGACCCGGCTCGGCTCGGCGAGCGGCGACATGGTGGTGCTCGTCGTCCGGGGCGGCCG
>VAYD01000015.1:9089-9500 GCA_005883905.1 Actinomycetota bacterium | reverse complement strand
GATCCGCCGGCGACACCCGGTCTCGGCCGCGGTCGCATAGGGTCCATGGATGCCGCGTGACCTCAAGCTCGGGCTGAACTTCGGATACTGGACCGGCGGTCCGCCGGCCAACGCAATCGAGGGCCTGCAGGAGGCCGAGCGCCTCGGGTTCGACTCGTGCTGGACGGCCGAGGCGTACGGCAGCGACTGCCTGACGCCGCTCGCGTGGTGGGGCTCGCACACCCAGCGGATCCAGCTCGGCACCGCGCTGGTGCAGATGAGCGCGCGCACTCCGGCGGCGACCGCGATGGCCGCGATGTCGATGGATCACCTCTCAGGCGGCCGCTTCATCCTCGGCATAGGGGTCAGCGGACCGCAGGTCGTCGAGGGCTGGTACGGCCAGCCGTTCGCCAAGCCGCTCGCGCGCACGCG
>VAYD01000015.1:0-9011 GCA_005883905.1 Actinomycetota bacterium | reverse complement strand
CGAGCTCGGCAAGCCGCTGAAGAGCTCGATCCATCCGTTGCGCGAGGACATCCCGATCTACCTCGGCGCCGAGGGGCCGAAGAACATCGCCCTCGCCGCCGAGCTGTGCGACGGGTGGCTGGCGCTGTTCTTCTCGCCACAGCACGAAGAGTTCTACCGCGACGCGCTCGCCGAGGGCTTCGCCCGCGACGGCGCGCGGCGCAACGCCGCGGACTTCGAGGTCGCGGCAACGGTTCCGTTCATCCCGACCGACGACATCGACGCCGGGGTGAACATGCTGCGCCCCATGTACGCGCTGTACTTCGGGGGCATGGGCGCGAAGAGCAAGAACTTCCACGCCGACGTCGCGGTGCGCATGGGCTTCGAGGGCGCGGTCGCGCAGATCAAGGACCTCTACCTGTCCGGAGAGAAAGAGGACGCCGCGGCGGCGGTGCCGCGCGAGCTGATCGAGCAGCTCGCGCTGATCGGGCCGCCGGACAAGCTCAAGCACGACCTCGAGCCCTGGCGCGACTCGCTGGTGACGACGCTGCTGGTCGGCGGCGACGCGGCGACGCTGCGGACCGCCGCGGAGGTGGTGCTCGGATGAGCGGCGACCTGGAACCGATCAGCGCCCAGGGTCTCACGGAGCTGAAAGCCGAGCTCGAGCGCCTCGAGGGCGACGAGCGCCGCAAGGTCGCGGAGCGCATCCTGCGCGCGCGCGAGCTCGGCGACCTGTCGGAGAACGCGGAGTACCACGCCGCCAAGAACGACCAGGCGCATCTCGAGACGCGGATCCTCAAGCTGCGCGAGCGCCTGCGCAATGCCCGCGTCACGGAGGCGACGAGCAACTCCGATGAGGTCGGCTTCGGTTCGACCGTGACGTTCGTCGACGAGGGCTCCGGCAAGGAGCAGACGTTCACGATCGTCGGGACCACCGAGCAGGACCTCAAGGCCGGCAAGCTGAGCGCGGAGTCGCCGATCGCACAGGCGCTGGCCGGTGCGCGCGTCGGCGATGTGGTCGCCGTCGAGACGCCGGGCGGCACGCGCGGCATGCGCGTCACGAAGATCGGCTAATCGGGCGCCGCGAAGTGCGCGGCGAGCTCGTCGCGCGAGTTGATGCCGAGCTTCTGGTACACGTGGCGGAGGTGGTACTCGACGGTCTTCGGGCTGAGGAAGATCGCGGCCGCCGCCTCGCGGGTCGTCCTGCCCTCGGACAGCAGGTGCGCGATCTGCAGTTCCTGCGGGGTGAGCGCATCGAGCGTGCTGGCGTCGCGCCGCCGCGCGGTCTCCCCGGTCGCCGCGAGCTCCGCCTCGGCCTGGTCGGCCCACGACCGTGCGCCCAGCCGCTCGAAGATCGCCAGCGCCTCGCGCAGCTCCTCGCGAGCGCGCACGCGCCGACGCGTGCGTCGCAGGTGCGCGCCGAGCGCCAGCCGCGTCCGTGCGGCCTCGAACACGTCGGGCGTCTGCGCGTGCAGCCGCAAGGCCTCGTCGAACAGCGGCTCGGCTTCCTCGGCATCGGCGAGCAGGGCGCGGCAGCGCGCCGCGCGCGCCAGCGCCCACGGCTGGCCCTTCGCGGCCGCGTCCTCGGCGAATCCCGCGGCGACCGTCGCTGCCTCCTCGCGGCGCCCGAGGCGCAGGTAGGACTCGACCAGCTCGGCGGAGGGCGAGACGTCGACGTCCGCAATCGCGCGCGTCCGCATCGCCTCGGCCTGCGCCTCGTGATGCTCGGCCGCCGCAGCCGGTCGCCCGAGGCCCAGCTCGAGATCCCCGAGCGCCTGCAGGGACCACGTCGCGTAGAGGCCGAGCCCCAGTTCTGCGCAGAGCGTCGCGGCTTCGGCCGCGTGCTCGCGGCAGGCCGCTTCGCGACCCTCCCGGGCTTCGAGCCGGGCGAGGCCCGCGAGCATCGTCGCGAGCTCCGTGTGCTGGCCCGTCTCGCGCGCGAGACGGATCCCCTCGTCGTAGCTCGCCGCCGCCGCCGGCCACTGGTCGGTGGTCGCCTGGTCGCGCGCGATGTGCGTCAACAGCGACGGCAGGACACCAACCGCCGTTCGCGAGCGCGCCAGCTCGAGCGCGCGGTCCAGCAGTCGCCGCCCAGCCTGCGCCTCGCGCAGCCATAGCGGTCCGAACGCCGCCCACACCAGCGTGCGCGGGTCGTCGAGCAGCTCGTCGGACCGCTCCAGGATCGCGACGGCGCGGCGGACCGAATCGGCTCCGGCCTCGCCCGCGCCATCGGCCACCAACGCCATGCCTTGCGTCATCGCCGCGAAGAACTCGGCAGCCGGCGAACCGTGTTCGCGCGCCAATGTCGCGCCGCGCTCGGCGGCGGCGAGCATCGCCGGCCGGTCCGCCGCGTAGACCGAGGCGAGGACGGCATCGGCGAGCATGAACGCGGCGAGATCCGGGTCGGAGCTCGCGATCTCCTCCGCCGCGGAGACCGTCAGCTCATATCCGCTCATCACCGGGCCGCGCCGCATCGCGACGTGGCCGTGGAGGTGGTCGACCCGTGCCAGCAGCGCGCGATCGTTCGTGTGGGCACGGGCGTCGGCGAGCAGCGTGAGCGTGCGCTCGGCGTCCCCACCGAGCCAGGCCGCGTCGCCGGCGGCGAGCAGCAGCCGCGCGCGGTCGGCGTCGTCCGTCGTGAGGCGCGCGGACCGCTCGAACGCGCTGGCGGCGACGCCGTATGCGCTCCGCGCCTGCGCTCGCTCTGCGGCCTGCTCGAGTGCACGCGCGGCAGTTGCGTCCGGGCCGGTCGCTGCGGCCGCAAGGTGCCACGCGCGCCGGTCGACATCGCGGTCGGGGAGCGCGTCGGCGAGCGACGCATGCGCGGCGCGGCGCTCCGGGGCGGATGCCTCGGTGTAGACCGCAGAGCGCACGAGCGGGTGGCGGAACTCGACGTGCCCACCGTCGAGCGTGAGCAGGCCGGCCTCCTCGGCCGGCGCGAGCGTTGCCGCGTCCAGGCCCGCCCTCGCGAGGCTCGCGAGATCGCCGGTGTCGTCGGTCGCGGCGAGCAGCAGCATGCGTCGCGCCGGCTCGGCGAGCTGCCCCAATCGGCGGGCGAACTCGCGAGCAATGCTCGCCGAGATCGGGACCGGTCCCTCCGCCGGCAGCGCGGTCGCCTGGGGCGCAAGCTCGAGCAGCGCGAGCGGATTGCCGGCCGTCGCGCTGTAGAGCCGGTTCAGCGCATCCGGCGGCACGCCCGCCCGGCGCAGCAACTCTGCGGCCTCGTCGCGGGCGAGCCCCGCAACGCGCAGAACGCGCAGGTCGGCGCCGTCGAGCAGCGAGGGTTCGCCCTCGCGGACCGCGAACACGAGCGCGATCGGGTCCGCGAGCAGCCGGCGGGCGGCGAACAGCAGCGCTTCGGCGCTTGCGGCATCGAGCCGGTGGGCGTCGTCGACGAGCACAAGGACCGGCGACTCCTCCGCCCACGCCGACAGCAGGCTCAACGTCGCGGCGCCGACGGCGAAGCGATCCTGGGCGGTCGCAGGCTCGAGAGCGAGCGCTCCCGCGAGCGCGCTCGCCTGTGGCGGCGGGATCCGGTCGAGCGCCACCAGCGCCGGGCGCAGCAGTTCCGCGAGACCGGCGAACGGCACCTCGGCCTCCGACTGGATGCCGCGGGCGCGCAGGACGCGCATCCCCTCGGCGTGCTGCGCTGCGTGCTCGAGCAGCGAGGTCTTGCCGATGCCCGGCTCCCCGACGAGCGCGACCACGCCGCTGCGCCCCTGTCGTGCCTGAGCGATCAGCCGGTCGAGTGCCAGGCGCTCGTCGTCGCGGCCCAGCAGCATGCGCAAAGACTAGGTGCCCACCTGATGCGACACCAGACGGCCGATCGTACGGTCGGCGCGCAATCGGACGAGGAGGACCGTTATGGCAATCCAGGAGCCCGTCGCCGTCGACGGGCAGAAGCTCGAGCAGTTCGTCTTTCGCGCCGTCGAAGAGGTCGGCGCCACGCTCAACGCCGCGCTCGTCGTCATGGGCGACAAGCTCGGCCTGTACCGGGCGCTCGCCGGCGCGGGGCCGCTCACACCCGTCGAGCTTGCGCGCCGCAGCGGCGTCGCCGAGCGCTACGTGCGCGAGTGGGCCAACGCGCAGGCCGCGGGTGGCTACGTGACTTACGACCCGTCGGCCGGGACGTACGAGCTGCCGCCCGAGCAGACCGTGGCGCTGACGGATTCGGACAGCGCGGCGTACCTGCCGGGGTTCTTCCAGATCGCGCTCGGGACCGTGATCGACTCGCCGCGGATCACCGAGCACGCGCGCAGCGGCGATGGCTTCGGCTGGCACGAGCACAACCACGACGTGTTCGAGGGCTGCGAGCGGTTCTTCCGCCCGGGCTACAACGCCAACCTGCTGCCGGCCTGGCTGCCGGCGCTCGACGGCGTCGTGGAGAAGCTCGAGGCCGGGGGGAAGGTCGCCGACATCGGTTGCGGCCACGGGTCGTCGACGATCCTG
The DNA here is from genome assembly GCA_005883905.1 of Actinomycetota bacterium. Lineage (GTDB taxonomy): Bacteria > Actinomycetota > Thermoleophilia > Solirubrobacterales > Solirubrobacteraceae > AC-49. Next base: position 4,583 of record VAYD01000015.1, on the reverse strand, counting down.
ATGGCGCAGGCGTTCCCGAACTCGACGTTCGTCGGCTCGGACTACCACGAAGGCTCGATCGCGACCGCGCGCACTCGCGCCGAGGAGGCCGGCGTCGCCGATCGCGTGACCTTCGAGGTCGCGCTCGCGGCCGAGCATCCCGGCGACGGCTACGACCTCGTGACGATGTTCGACTGCCTGCACGACATGGGCGACCCGGTGGGGGCTGCCCGCCGCGTCCGCAACCTGCTGGCGGACGACGGCACATGGATGATCGTCGAGCCGATGGCAGGCGATCGCGTCGAGGACAACCTCACCCCGGTCGGCCGCGCGTACTACGGGTTCTCGACGTTCCTGTGCACGCCGGCGTCGCTCTCCCAGGAGGTCGGCCTCGCCCTCGGCGCCCAGGCCGGCGAGGCGCGCATCGGCGACGTGGTCTCCGGCGGCGGCTTCACCCGCTTCCGCCGCGCCGCCGAGACGCCGTTCAACCTGGTGTTCGAGGCCCGTCCGTGAGCACTACGATCGGCCGCGTGGGCCGGAGCGACACCGAGACCCCGGCGCGCATGCCCGATGAGCATGGCTTCATCGAGCGCGACGGGATCAAGGTGCACTGGGAGTCGCACGGGTCGGGCCCGGCGATCCTGCTCCTGCCCGCGTGGTCGATCGTGCACTCGCGCCAGTGGAAGGCCGGGATCCCGTACCTGGCTCGCCGCTTCCGCGTGATCGCCTTCGACCCGCGCGGCAACGGGCTGTCCGATCGCCCGCTCGACCCCGCTGCCTACTCCGAGCGCGAGTTCGTGGCGGATGCCGTCGCGGTGCTGGACGCAACCGGGGTCGAGCGCGCGGTTGCCGCGGGCCACTCCAAGGGTGCGACGCGAGCGCTGATGCTGGCTGCGGCGCACCCCGAGCGCGTGGTGGGAGTCTTCGCGGTCTCGCCCGCCGTGCCGTCGCCGCCGCGCAGCATGGAGGGGTTCAACGCCGATCTCGAGCGCTACGAGGGGTGGGCGAAGTACAACCGCCACCACTGGCTGGCGGAGTACCGCGACTTCCTGGAGTTCTTCTTCTCGGAGGTCTTCTGCGAGCCGCACTCGACCAAGCAGATCGAGGATTGCGTGGCGTGGGGGCTGGACACCTCGCCCGACGTGCTGATCGCCAGCATCGACGGCGACGACCGCGAGCCATGCGACAGCCCCGTGTGGCACGCGCTCTGCCGGAGCATCGCCTGCCCGGTGACCGTCGTGCACGGGACCGCCGAGCGCGTGATCCCGTTCGAGCGCGGGGCCGAGGTGGCTGAGCTGACGGGCGCGCGGCTCGTCGCGTTCGAGGGATCCGGCCATGCGCCGATCGCACGCGATCCCGTGCAGGTGAACCTGCTGCTGCGCGACTTCGCCGAGGGCGTCAACGGAGCGATGCCCGCGAAGCCGGCGACATGGAGGCGCACCGCGGTCCGGCCCAAGCGCGCGCTCTTCATCTCGTCACCGATCGGCCTGGGCCATGCGTGGCGCGACGTTGCGATCGCCGACGCCCTGCGGACGCGCGTGCCCGGCCTCGAGATCCACTGGCTGGCGCAACCGCCGGTGACGACCGTCCTCGAGCACCGCGGCGAGACCATCCATCCCGCGAGCGCCGAGCTCGCCAGCGAGGCGGTCCACATCGATCGCGAGGCCGGCGAGCACGACCTGCACGCGTTTCAGGCGCTGCGGCGCATGGACGAGATCCTGTGCGCGAACTACATGGTCTTCGACGACCTCGTGCACGAGGAGGCCTTCGACGTCTGGATCGCCGACGAGGCGTGGGAGGTCGACCATTTCCTCCACGAGAACCCCGAGCGCAAGTGCGCGCCGCTCGCATGGCTCACGGACTTCGTCGGCTACCTGCCGATGCCGGACCGCGGCGAGCGCGAGGCGTTCGTGGCGGCCGACTACAACGCCGAGATGATCGAGCACGTCGAGCGCCACCCGAGCGTCCGCGACCGGTCGATCTTCGTCGGCGACCCCGAGGACATCGTCGACGAGCGCTTCGGCCCGGACCTGCCCGCGATCCGCGAGTGGACCGAGCGGCACTTCGACTTCGCCGGCTACATCCCCGGATTCGACCCGCGCGCGCTCGGCGAGCGCGCGGAGCTCGGGTACGGAGACGAGCCGCTGTGCGTGGTCTCCGTCGGCGGCTCCGGTGTCGGCGCGCCGCTCCTGCAGCGTGCGCTCGAGGCGCTGCCGGCGGCGCGCGAGCGCATCCCCGAGCTGCGTGTGCTCGTCGTGACCGGTCCGCGCATCGACCCGGCGAGCCTGCCCGCCATCGACGGCGTCGAGGTCGTCGGCTACGTGCACGAGCTGTGGCGCCACCTCGCGGCCTGCGACGTCGGGGTGGTGCAGGGCGGGCTCACGACGACCATGGAGCTCGTCGCGGCGAAGCGGCCGTTCGTCTCGTTGCCGCTCGCGAGCCACTTCGAGCAGCAGTTCCACGTGCGACACCGCCTCGCGCGCTACGGCGCGCGCACGACGCTGCAGTTCGCCGACGCGAGCCCCGCGCGCCTCGGCGGGCTGATCGCGGAGCTCGTCGGCAGCCGGCCGTCGTACCTGCCCGTGTCAGGCGACGGCGCCGGCCGCGCCGCCGACCTGATCGCGGAGCTGCTCTAGCCCTCAGCCCGCGAGCGCCGCCGCGAACTGCTCCTCGATCGTGGGGTGGAGGAGGTTCAGGTCATCATGCAGCGCCGACTTCACGCCACGGCTGAACTCGTCGACCACAGCCTCGGACGCTCCGGCCGCGCGGATGCGCGAGTCGGGCACCACGGGCCCGGGCGTCGCCGAGGTCATGCAGGCCGCCGGCCTGACGCACGGTGGCTTCTACAAGCACTTCGGCTCGCGCGACGACCTCGTCGCGGAGGCGGTGGGCAAGGCCTTCGCCGACGCCAACGCCGGCTTCGACGCGCTGACGGACGGCGCCGAAGATCCATTGGCCGCCTTCGTCGACTGGTACGCGTCGGCCGCGAGGACCCCGCCACGGGCTGCGCGGTGGTGGCCCTCGGCGCCGACGTCGCGCGCGGCGACGATCGCGTCCGCGCCGCCTACCGCGAGCAGATCGAGCGCTACCTGGCCAAGCTCGAAGAGCTTCTCGGCTCTCGGGAGAAGGCAGTCGTCGCGCTCAGCTCGTTGGTCGGGGCCGTGCTCGTGGCACGTGCGGTCGACGATCAGCGGCTGTCGGAGGAGATCCTGCAGGGCGTCCGCGCGGCCGTGAAGGCGTAAGGCGCGAGCGCATAGCCGCTACAGGAACAGGTCGTCATCGCGCCCGCGCACGAGCGCGGCCGCGCCCGGGCCGTCCTCGTCGGTGACGAAGCGCTCGAGGCCGCTGACGATCACGACCGGCTCGCCCGCGTCCTTGCCGGCGCGCGCCAGGTCCGCGGCGGCCGCGGCCTCGTCGGCGATCGCGATCGCCGTGGCGTGCAGCCTGCGCCCGGAGCGGTCGACGCGCCCGTGCCAGTCGTCGACCGGCGCCAGGCCGGCGATCCCGATCGCCACGTCGCACTGCCCGAGGCGCCATGCGCGCCCGAACGAGTCGGCGATCACGACGGCGGGCCGGCCGGGGAGCGCCGCGCGCAGCGCCCGCGCGCTCGCGTCCGGGTCCGCGGGCAGCAGGATCACCGAGTCCGCGGGCGCGTTGGACTGGTCGACGCCGGCGTTCGCGCAGACGAAGCCGTGGCGCGTGCGGCAGATCAGCACGCGCTCGTCGCGCACGATCTCCAGCGACTCGTCGAGCACCGCCTGCACGTGGCGCGGGTCCTTGCCGAGCTTCGCCGCGAGCGCCTCGGCCTCCGCACCGGGCTCGATGCCGGCGAGCGCGCGGATCCTGCCCTCGGCCTTCGATACGACCTTGTGCGCGATCACGACGACCTGGCCGGCCTCCGTGTGCTCTGCGAGCAGCGCGGCGAGGTCGTCGCCCGGATGGACTTCGGGCAGGCCCTCGATCGCGCGGGCGTTGATCACAGCCGGCCGAGCCGGGCGAGCATCCCGCGCGTGTGCGCGGCGCCGCCGGTGCTCGCCGCGAGCGCGTCCTGCAGGGCCTCCAGGTCCTCGCCGGTGTCCACGTCGAGCGTCAGCGACGGCGTGTGGTGGATCTCCCAGTGGACGCCTGCCTCCTGCGCGCGGTCGACGTGGCGCTCGCAGCTGCCAGGGCCGAAGCCAGGCTCGATCGCGTCGGGCGGCTCCAGCACCAGCGCGTTGGTCCCGGTCCCGTGACGGTCCGGCACGATCTTCACGCCCGGGCCGTCGCGCAGCAGCTCGTCGACCTCGTGAGCGGCGAGCGACGGGCAGTCGCCGGGGACCAGCAGCACGCGCGTCGCGCCGCGCTCGACGGCGGTGCGGATCCCGATGGTGGCGGCGTCGGAGTGACTGCGCTCCTGCGGGTCGGCGATCACGTCGGCGCCCCAGCCGATCGCGAGCGATTCGGCGCGCGGCTCGCTCGTGACCATGACGACATAGTCGACCGCCTTCGCGCGCCGCAACGCGACCAGCACGTCGGTGACCATCGCCTCGGCCAACGCCCACCGCGACCCGTCGCTGAGCGTGCCGCCGAGCCGCTGCTTTGCGCGCTCGAAGCGCTTGACGGGG
>VAYD01000471.1:1738-2135 GCA_005883905.1 Actinomycetota bacterium | reverse complement strand
GGTGCCCGCCGTCGTGAACGTGTCGAACGCGGCGTTGACCGCGGCCGGCGCGCAGGTGGTGCCGTCGGCCGTGAACGAGTCCGCGGTGCAGCTCGAGGAGAGCGCCACGCGGGCGTCGATCAGCGACGCGGGACCGCCCACGAAGCCCTTCGCGTTGGTCAGGCGGATGCCGCCCGGCGTGTCCGACACGAACTGCCCGTAGGCATCGAAGTGGCCGACGAAGCCGCGCTTGTCCGTCGCGCTGCCCGAGGTCCACGACACGTACGGCGTGTTGCCGAAGAACGTGATGTCGGGGGTGGCCGCATCCTCGTCCGGGCTCGAGATCGGGTTGCCGGCGTTGAACAGCTCGAAGTGATCGCCGCCCACCAGACGCGACACGAAGATCGCGTGGTGGCCG
>VAYD01000471.1:0-1653 GCA_005883905.1 Actinomycetota bacterium | reverse complement strand
TCGTTGCCCGCGACCTTGTTCAGGGAGCAGGCGTCCTCGGCGTCCGTCGACGCGGCGCACGAGCCGAAGCCGTTGCCCGTCGTGTCGAGGACGTTGACCTTGCCGGCGGTGCCGTTGCCCACGGCCTGCCAGTGGAAGCCGCCATCGGCGTTCGCGTCCTTGACGATCTTGGCCGCGAAGACCTGCTCGTTGTTGCGCAGGCCGATGCTGCTCGGGTCCTTCTCGTACCACACGGTCCAGCCCACGGTGTCGCTGGGGCCGGTGAACGTGATGTCCGGCTCGACGCCGTTGCGGCTGGGGTCGATGTTGAGCGTCGGGTCGCCGGTCGGCGACGAGCCGCCGTCCTTGGCCAGACGATCGAGGCCGACCTGCTGCCAGCAGAAGTTGCTCACGCTCGCGTTCGCCGACGGCTTGAAGCCGGCGCACGGCGCGTTCGGAGCGGCCTGCTTGACGCCCTTGGAGACGAAGATCTGGTCGTGGTTGCCGGAGTTGTTGACGTTGCCGTCCTGCTCCTCCCACGCGACCCACGGCACCGGGTCGGCGCCCGCCACGGCGGCCCCGCCGGCGACCGACGGGTTCTCGGCCTCCTTGTCGGTGTTGATGTTCAGCGACGGGACACCCGATCCACGGTCCTGCCCCTCGGGCTGCCACACGTTGTTGGCGGCCACGAAGCGGCTGGCGAAGATCTGCTTCTGCCCGCCGAGCGCTGCATTGGGCTCGTACCACGCGTCCCACGGCACCGTGCGCCCAGCGCCGGCGAAGTCGATCGAAGGCGCTTCGGCCTCCACGTTCTGGTCGATGTTCAGCGATGGGCCCTGAGTGACCCACTGCCCGTTCTTGAACGCCCGCACGAAGATGCGCTGGGCGTCGCCGGCCTTCTGCTCGAAGGTCGCCCACGGCACGCGCGGGGCACCGGCGACGAGCGATCCACCGACGACGTCCGAGACGCCGGCGTTCTGGTTGGGGTCGATACCGGCCGCCGGGTCGTTGTTGACCTGCGAGCCGTCGGACGGCAGTCCGATCACCGCGCCTGCCGATCCTGCCGCCACGAGTGCGGCCGCCACGCCGACGAGCGTGGCGCGCCTGAGAAATGAAGCAGTCAATGCAACTCCCTCGTTGAGATCCCTATCGGGAGGAGAGGACGCGCGCGGCGCCCGCGCCTTCCCCGCTGTGCGGGATGTCACTGAGGCGATGTGCTACGCCGCGCCACCCGGCACCACGAGCCCGCTCTCGTAGGCCACCACCACGAGCTGGGCGCGATCGCGCGCGCCCAGCTTCATGAGCAGCCGCGAGACGTGGGTCTTCGCGGTGAGCGGCGAGACGACGAGCTGATCGGCGATCTCGCCGTTGCTGAGCCCCGCCCCGACGAGGGCGAGCACCTCGCGCTCGCGGGACGTGAGCTCGTCGAGCGATGGCGGCGCCGCGAGCGTGCGCTCGGGCGAGCGCGCGAACGCCGCGATGAGCCGCCGCGTCACGCGCGGGGCGAGCAGCGCGTCGCCCTCGGCCACCACGCGGATCGCGGCGAGCAGGTCGGGAGCCTCGAGGTCCTTCAGCAGGAAGCCGCTGGCGCCGGCGCGCAGCGCGCCGAACACGTACTCGTCGAGCTCGAAGGTCGTGAGGACGACGACCCTCGTGTCGGAGAGCCGCTCGTCG
>VAYD01000475.1:4027-5178 GCA_005883905.1 Actinomycetota bacterium | reverse complement strand
TGGGAGACCACCGAGGCCGGGCAGGCGAGCCGGCTGACGCGCGGCTACACGCTCTACATCAGGAACCGCAAGCGCCTGCGGCTGCAGCGGATCTACTGGTACACCTGGGCCGGCTACGACAGCCCGCCGAACTCGTTCGATTACTCGGGGCTGCGCCACTCGACGCCCGACAGCGTCTTCTCCGACAAGCCGGCGCTCGACGCCTTCCGCCAGATCACTCGGCGCTACGAACGCTGAGATGCAACCTGACGTCGCGGGGCGGCGGGCCATTGGCCACGAACTGCCAGCCGCGCGGCGTCAGGACCTCGAGCTCGCCGTCCTCGTCGCGCCGCGCGATCCGCCGGTCGACGGTGACCGCGAGGTCTGCGGCGCTCAGCGGCCAGCGGCCGGGGAGGCGGCCGATCGCGCGGTGGATCTCGGCGTGGGTCGCGCCAGCGTCGAGCAGCGCGCGCACGATCGCTGCCTCGGCGACGTCCTCGACGCTGTACAGGCGCGGCTCCTCGTCGCGCTGCGATGACCGGATCAGCCCGCGGCGCGCCCACTGGCCGACGGTCGTGCCCGACACGCCCGCCATCTCGCCGACCTCGCCGGCGCGAAACTCGCCATGCATGCGAGCCAGGGTCTGACCCACAGCACGGCTCTGCCGTCGCGAGGTCATTCCGGAAGCGTAAGCGGCGCGCCTAACGGCATTTCCCGAGCGTCGCGGTCACGACCGCGTCGTGCTCGAGAACCGTTCCGGCCGGCGGGTCCTGGCACGCGACGTGCCCGCGCGGGCGCGTCTGGATGGCGGCCAGCGTGCACGCGTGGTTGGCGACGTCGAGCCGTGCCTGACCGAGCGTGTCGGCGGTCAGGTCGGGGACGATGCAGCTGCCGCCGGGGTTGACGACGACGATGCCGCCCTTCGCGCCGCCCTTGCGCGTCAGCGTCCCCGCGATCCACAACGTCCCGGCCGGGCCCGCGACCAGCCCCGGCGCGCCGTCGTTGTCGTTCATCGACAGCTCCTTCGGGCGCGCGCCGCGCTTGACGCGATCGGTCAGCTGGAGGTTGATCGGCTCCAGTGCGTCGCCGGCCCGCCAGAGGATGTGCCCGGTCGACTGGGTGAAGTACATGGCACCATCGGCTCCGGCGGCGACCGAGACGCCGTCCGCCTC
>VAYD01000475.1:3498-4021 GCA_005883905.1 Actinomycetota bacterium | reverse complement strand
CGGGAGGGGGAGCGAGTCGATCTGGCCGTCCGCGGTGAGGCGGTCGACGCGCGGGAGCGCGCTCTGCGTGACCCAGAGTGTGCCGTCGGGCGCCGTCGCGATGCCGGCCGGGCTCGACGGCTCCGGGAGCGCGAACGTGACGACGTCGCCGTCGGTCGTGATCGAGCCGACGCCGAGGCCGGTCGTGAACCAGAGGCGGTTGTCGGCGCCGGCGACGATCGGGCCGACATCGGCGGGCACGGTCGTGTCGCCGTACGGCAGCGGTCGCACCGGGAACTCCGTGATGCGCCCCTCGGGCGTGATCCGCCCGATCGCGGCGCCGGCGCCGCGGGTGCTCTCGGCGAACCACGCGTTGCCGTCCGGCCCGGCGGAGATCGCGCCAGGGCCGGCGTCGCCGGTCGGCGTCGGGAACTCGGTCACGAGCCCGTTCGGCGTGATGCGCGCGATCCGGCTGGTGTAGGGCTCGGTGGCGAACACGGTGCCGTCGCGGATGACGGCGATCCCGAACGTCTCGCCCTTGGTC
>VAYD01000475.1:1818-3444 GCA_005883905.1 Actinomycetota bacterium | reverse complement strand
GGCGAAGCGCTCGGCCCCCTTCATGCGCAGCGGCCCGGCGTTGGCGATCCACATCGTCTGGTCGATCCCGGCCGCGATCGACGCGGGCGAGTCGAGCCGGCCGCTCGGATCGGAGAGCGTGAACATCGACGGTGCGGCGCCCGCCGCCGGAGCCACGGCGAGCGCGAGCACGATCGCCGTGAGCCAGCTCCGCATCGGACGATCATCGCCAGCGCGCCCGCGCGCGGCAAGCGGTGCAGTCAGCGCTTCAGGCTGACGAGCTTGAACGCCTCGTGGTGGCCCTTGACGACGTGCTCGGCGATCTCGCCCACGCCCGGCGCGTAGTACTTGCGCTCGGTCTGCGGCTCGGCGGGGCTGAACTCGCTCGTCACGAGCACGTGCCTGAAGGAGCGCAATGGCACCGTCAGGCGGGCGCCGCGGCGCAGCACGCGCGCTTCGTCGAGCGCCTTGCCCGGCGGGTAGTACTCCTGGCGGTAGGCGTCGCCTACCTTCGGATCGGCGGGCATGATGATCCCGGGCTTGCCGCCATTGACGCCGCCGCGCCAGGAGTCGCTCGCCTTGACGAACCGCCCGGCCTTGTTGCGCTCGAACGAGTCCTCGCCCATGTACCAGACGTTGCCCTGCCGGTCCTGGGCGTAGAAGTCGTCGGTGAGCTCGATCGCCCGGCCGTGCTCGGAGACGGTGTCGCGTACCACGGTGCACGTGAGGCCCAGGATCCTGACGGTGCGGTGGAGCACCAGCTCCTGGTCGACCTGCGGCGTCGTGCCGCGGACGCCCTTGAAGCGGATGCGCATGCCGGGCGAGTACGGCAGGAACGCGTTGTCGATCGTCCGCACGAAGTTCGCCGGATCGATCGAGGGGTGATAGGGCCCGTGGATGGGGGCCAGGTCGCCGGGCGGCGATGACGCCGCCGCGGCGAGCAAGGTGAGTGTGAGTCGTCCGATCATGAGCCCCGGTGTAGCTCGGGGCTCATGAGATTAGGTTGAGAGCGCTCAGGTGTGGCGCTTCACCGTGAACGCGCGGGAGATCTGCTTCGACCGGTTGCTCGAGCCGTCGATCGCGGTCAGCACGATCCGGTACGTCCCGGGCTTGTTCGCGCCGGCCTTGCCGGCGATCGTGAAGCGGCGCGCTCGCTTGCGGTGCGTTCCCTTGCGCTTCGTGATCGTCACGGTGACCTTGGCGGGCTCGGAGAGCGTGAAGCGCAGCCGGCCGTTGCGCACCTTGACGTTGGTGAACGCCGGCGCGCTGGTGTCCAGCGGCGGCGGTGTCGTGGTCGAGCCGCCGCCGCCGTCGTTGCCACCGCCGGGGGCGGGCGGCACGTAGGTGTGCTCGACGGCGCCGATGTCCGCCGTCGCGATGCCGTTGCCGTCGCCGTCAAGGGCGCGGACGCCGCCGGTCAGGTCCTTCTCGCCGGCGACGATGTCGGCCTGATCGCCCTTGTCGACGAGCGGCGAGGACTGCTGCAGCGAGTAGTCGCCGCCCGCCGGATCGGTGAACTTCGGGTCGCCCGCGATGTTCGAGCCCGAGCCCGGCCCCGGGACGCTCGCGCCCACCGTGGCCACGGCCGTCGAGAAGGCGCTGAACGACGCGTTCATCGTCGCGGCCGCCTCGTCGGCGCGCAGGTCG
>VAYD01000475.1:0-1812 GCA_005883905.1 Actinomycetota bacterium | reverse complement strand
GACGGCCGACCCGTCGAGGGTGATCGAGGAGGTCGCGCCGCCGAAGGCATCCGTGAACACGCCGTCGACCGCGCCCGGACCTGAGGTGACGACCGTGCTGTCGTGGATCGTCATCGTGGTCGACTTGCCCGCAGAGGCCGCGTGGGCGTACACCGCGGCGGTCGTGCCGCGGACGAGAGAGTCCTCGATCAGGGCGGTGAGGTCGCCGCCTGCGCCGCTGCCCGTGTAGGTCTGGATGCCGTTGTCGACCGTGCCGGTGATGCGGCAGCGGTACACGTGCAACGTCCCGTTGGTGTCGGCCAGGCCGGTCTCGCCGGTCAGCGTCGAATCGGTCGCGGTGACGTTCACGCCGGTGCCGGCTGCGACGGCAGCGGACCTCACGCTCGACACCGTCGACCGTACGAGCGAGGCGCTGATCTGGCCTTGCAGCAGCACGCCGTACTCGCTGCCGGCGGCGTCGGTCTGGACCTGCTGGAGCGTGCTGTCGGTGATCGAGACTGACAGTGAACCGCCCGATGTCTCCGCGTCGAGGGGGCTCTGGTATCCGTCGGCGATGATCACCGCGTTCGTGATCGCGAGCGAATGCGAGCTGCCGGTGGACCCCGCGAGGACGGTGCCCGCCGAGTCTTCGGTGACGCGCATGTTGTTCAGCGTGCCGCCGTTGGTGAGGGTGAACGGCGTGCCGGCACCGTGGCCGTCGACGATCGTGCCTGTTGACGCGTCGGAGCCGGCGCCGTTGAAGGTGAGGGTCTTGGTTCCAGGGACCGTGACCTGCTCGTTGAACGTGCCGGCGCCAACGTTGATCGTGTCGCCCGACGCGGCCTTGGTGACCGCGGCGCTGACCGTGAGGCAGGCGTGAGCCGCGTCGAGGCAGGTGTTGGCGTTGTTGCCGCTCTTCGAGACGTACCACGGGCCGGAGGCCTGGGCGGCGGCGGGCAAGATCAGGGCGGCCAGCAGGGCCGGGAGCATGCGGGAGAACATGGCGCGCGACGGTATGGGGCCGGCTGCGCGGTGTCAGTGTCGATCTGGTCTCAGGGGAATGTCAGCGCACAGGGGAACGTCTGTTCGCCCTTCTACAATTGCTGGTGTATGCCGCCGCAGAACCAGATCGTCGTCTCAGGCGCTCGAGAGCACAACCTGAAGGACGTCACGCTCGCCATGCCGAGGGACGCGCTCGTGGTCATCACGGGCCTCTCGGGGTCGGGCAAGTCGTCGCTTGCCTTCGACACGATCTACGCCGAGGGCCAGCGGCGCTACGTCGAGTCGCTGAGCGCGTACGCGCGCCAGTTCCTGGGCCAGATGGACAAGCCGGACGTCGACTCGATCGAGGGGCTGTCGCCCGCGATCTCGATCGACCAGAAGACGACGTCGCGCAACCCGCGGTCGACGGTCGGCACGGTCACCGAGATCTACGACTACCTGCGCCTGCTGTGGGCGCGCATCGGCCACCCGCACTGCCACATCTGCGGCAAGCCGATCGCCGGGCAGTCGACCGAGCAGGTCATCGACCAGGTGATGGAGCAGGAGGAGGGAACGCGCTTCATGGTGCTCGCGCCGATCGTGCGCGGGCGCAAGGGCGAGTACGGCAAGGTCTTCGAGGAGCTGCGGGCCGAAGGCTTCGCGCGCGTGAAGGTCGACGGCGAGCTGCGGATGCTCGAGGACGAGATCGCGCTCGACAAGAAGTTCAAGCACGACATCGCGGTCGTGGTCGACCGGCTCGTGATGCGCCCCGACGTGCGCAAGCGCCTGGCGGACTCGATCGAGACGGCGGTCGCGCTCGCCGACGGGATGGTCGAGATCGAGACCGTGCCC
>VAYD01000474.1 GCA_005883905.1 Actinomycetota bacterium | reverse complement strand
CTGGTTGCGCTGATGACCGACGCGCAGTCCGAGATGACCGACCTCATCTCCTACATCCCCCATCCCGCGGAGGTTCTCGGGCACTCCAACGACCAGCACGCGCGGCTGCTGGCCGCCGTCAAGGGCCACGACGCCGCGACAGCGACGCAGCTGATGGCCGAGCACCTCGCCGGCACCGAGCACGTGCTCGCGGGCCTGCTGCCGGGCTGAGCGCGACTCCGGGGACTGTCCCCGGAGTGGCCTCCTGAAATCCTGTGCCGGTGGAAGCCGGGACGATCATCCTCGTCGCGGGGGCGCTCCTGGCAACGGCGCTCGGCGCATCCCTGCTCGCAGGGCGGCTGCGCGTCCCGGGCCTCGTCGGGTTCCTGGGCATCGGGATGGCCGTCGGATCCGACGGCTTCGGCTGGATCGACTTCGACGACTACGAGCTCGCGCGCAACATCGGGATCGTCGCGCTGAGCCTGATCCTGTTCGAGGGCGGCCTGGCGATGACGATCGGCGAACTGCGGCCGGTCGCCTGGCCGGCGCTGTCGCTGGCGATCGTGGGCACGGTCCTGACCGCCGTCTTCACCGGGCTCGTCGCATGGTGGCTGTTCGACTTCAGCGCGCTGCAAGGGATGCTCGCGGGCTCGATCGTGGCCTGTACCGACGGCGCCGCGATCTTCGCCGTCCTGCGCGGGTCGACGCTGAAGCGGCGGCTCGCTCTGACGCTCGAGGGCGAAGCCGGCATCAACGACCCGGTCGCGGTGATCCTCGTGATCGGGTTCGTGCACTGGCTGCAGCACAGCGACTACGGGATCCCCGACATGGTGGCGCTGTTCGCGCAGGAGCTGTCGATCGGCGCGGCCGTCGGCGTGCTCGTCGGGATCGGCGCGAGCCGCGCGCTCCAGCGGCTGCGCCTCGGGTCGGCCGGCCTGTACCCCGTCGCGTCGCTGGCGGCGGCGGCGATCGCGTACGGGACGGCGGACGTCGCGCACGGGTCGGGCTTCCTGGCCGTCTACCTGTGCGGACTGATGCTCGGAAGCAGCGACATCCCGGCGCGGCGCACGATCGTGACGTTCCATGAGGGGCTCGCGTGGGTCGCGCAGCTCGGGATGTTCTTGACGCTCGGGCTGCTCGTGTTCCCGTCGCGACTCGCCGACGTCGCCGTCGAGGGCACCGTGATCGCGATCGTCGCGGCCGCCGTAGCCCGGCCACTCGCCGTGACGCTGGCGCTCCCGTTCGGCGGCTTCAGACCGCGCGAGCGATTGGTGCTCGGCTGGGCCGGCCTGCGCGGGGCGGTGCCGATCGTGCTCGGCACCATCGTCCTCTCGTCCAGGGTAGCTTCTTCGCCGTCGTGTTGAGCACGGTCCTGCAGGGCGCGACGTTCGAGTCGTTCGCGCGACTGCTCGGCGCCACGACCGACGAACAGGCGCTGCCGGCCCCGCTGCTGGAGCCCGGCGCGGTCAGGCGGCTCGGCGCCGAGGTCGTGCAGTTCGCCGTCGGCCCGGGCGACGCCGTCGTCGGCCATCCGGTGCGCGAGCTCGGCCTGCCGCGCGATGCGCTCCTGAACCTGGTGGTCCGCGGCGAGCAGGCGATCCCGCCGCGCGGCTCGACGGTCATCGAGGCGGGCGACCACCTGCACGTGCTCGTCCGCCAGGAGGCCGCGCCGGACTTCGGCAGGCTGCTGCGCCGCTGGCGCGAGGGGCCGATCGCCCCGCGCCCGCAGCGCCCGGTCGGGCAGCGCGCGGTGTCGATCTTCTCCACCGGCCGCGGCATGCCGGTGGAGGGCGATCTGGCGCGGCCCGCATCTGTGAAGGGGCTCGATGTGATCGACCACCGACGGTCGCTTCGCCTACACGGGTCCGATCCAGGCGATCGGCTCGGCGCGTCAGCTACAGGATGCCGCGCGCTTCCGCCTCGGACGTGCGGCGGGCGACGGGGAGCGCGCGTGGTGGCGGGAGGTGATCGGCGCACTCGAGGGCGAGCGGGGTTGACTTCCGTCCTGAGGCGGGCGTACAGTCGCGCGCCAAAGGAGCACAGTCCGCACCTTTTGTCCCCATTCCCGCCCCGAGGAGAGGCCCGCGGATGAGCACGACGATCCATGATCACGACGAGCGCAGGCTCGCCGAGCTGGGGTACAAGCAGGAGCTGAGTCGCAGCTGGAGCGGTTTCCAGAACTTCGCGATCTCGTTCACGATCATCTCGATCCTGGCGGGCTGCTTCACGACCTACGGCCAGGCGTGGAACAACGGCGGCCCGATCGCGATCTCGATCGGCTGGCCGGTGCTCTCCTGCTTCATCCTGATCGTCGGGTTCAGCATGTCCGAGCTCGTCTCGGCATACCCGACTGCCGGCGGCATCTACTGGTGGGCGTCCAAGCTCGGCGGCCCGGTCTGGGGCTGGTTCACCGGCTGGTTCAACCTCATCGGCCTGATCGCCGTGACCGCATCGGTCGACTACGGCTGCGCGACGTTCGCGAACTTCACGCTCGGCGCGTTCAACGTGAACTGGTTCAACGGGGTCTCAGGCGACTTCCTGTCGGGCACGTTCTGGCTGTTCTGCATCATCCTCGTAATCCACGCGGCCCTGAACATCGGCGGCAGCCACCTCGTCGCGCGCATCAACGGCATCTCCGTGTGGTGGCACCTGCTCGGGTTCACGGCGATCGTGCTCGTGCTGATCTTCGTCCCCGACCACCACGCGAGCGCGAAATTCGTGTTCTCCGAGCGCTTCAACAACTCCGGCTTCCACGGCGGCGGGACCGGGGGCGCCTTCTTCTGGATCTACATCCTCCCGCTCGGCTTCCTGCTGACGCAGTACACGATCACCGGCTTCGACTCGTGCGCGCACATCTCCGAGGAGACCCACGGCGCATCCGAGAACGCGGCGAAGGGCCTCTGGCGGTCGATCTTCTACTCGGCCATCTTCGGGTGGATCCTGCTGCTGGCGATCACGTTCGCGGCCGCCCATCCGAAGGCGATCGACGCAGGCGTCGCCAACAACGCCGGCTACGTCGCCGTGTCGGTGCTCCACCAGGCGCTCACATCGGCCTGGTTCAAGTTCGTGCTGCTGATCTCCACCGTCGGGCAGCTGTTCTGCGGAGCAGCGTGCCTCACCAGCGCCTCGCGCATGTGTTACGCGTTCAGCCGTGACGGCGCCATGCCCGGCTGGCGGATCTGGAGCCGCGTCAACCAGCGCCGCGTCCCGTTCGCCGCGGTCCTGTTCATGGCCGTCTGCGCGGCCGTCATCACCATCCCGGCGTACTTCCCCAACAGCTCCGGCATCCCGGTCGCGTTCCTCGCGGTCGTGTCGATCTCCGTCATCGGCCTGTACATCGCCTACGTCATCCCGGTGTTCCTGCGCTGGCGGATGGGCGACAAGTTCCAGCCCGGCCCATGGACGCTCGGCAACAAGTACAAGTGGATGAACCCGATCGCGGTCGCGGAGGTCGCCGTCGTGTGCGTCGTGTTCATCCTGCCCACGAACCCGGGCGGCGTGCCGTGGAACGACGCGTTCGACTGGAACCTCGTCAACTACGCCCCGTTGGTGACCGGCGGACTGTTCCTCGCGGTCGGGATCTGGTGGCTGGTGAGCGCGCACAAGACGTTCACCGGCCCGCGCCACACGATCGCGGAGCTCGACGTCGAACTCGGCGAGGGGACCGCGCCAGCGCCGGCGTCGCCGTAGGCCGATGAGCGACACGCTGCAGGTTCTCGAGCCCGCCACGGAGGGCGTGCTCGAGACGGTTCCGCGCGCGACGGCCGAGGATGTGGATGCCGCGGTCGCCCGTGCCAAGGCGGCGTATCCGGCATGGGCGGCGGTCGCGCCCGGCGACCGCGCGCGGTTGCTATTGCGAGTGGCGGCGCTCGTCGAGGTCGTCGAGGACCGCCTCGAAGAGCTGGCGACACTCGAGGCGCGCAACGCCGGCAAGCCGATCCGCGACGCGCGCGGCGAGATCGGGATGGTCGCCGAGACGTTCCGCTACTACGCGGGCGGCGTCGAGCGCAACCTCGGCGACACGATCCCGGTGGCCGGCGGGATCGCGATGACGTTCCGCGAGCCACTCGGCGTCGTCGGGCTGATCACGCCGTGGAACTTCCCGCTCGCGATCGCAGCCTGGAAGCTCGCGCCGGCGCTCGCGGCCGGCAACACCGTCGTGCTGAAGCCGGCCGAGCTGACGCCGCTGACCGCGCTGCGATTCGAGCGGCTGGCGCTCGAGGCCGGGATCCCGGAGGGCGTCGTCAACGTCGTCGTCGGACCGGGCCGCACATGCGGGACGCGCCTCGTCGAGCATCCCGACGTGGCGAAGATCGCGTTCACCGGCTCGACCGAGGTGGGAGCGTCGATCGCCGCCGGCGCGGCGCAGACGATCAAGCGCGTGACGCTCGAGCTCGGCGGCAAGTCCGCGAACGTGATCTTCGCCGACGCCGATCTCGAGCGCGCCGCTGCCGCGGCGCCGATGGCGATGTTCGCCAACGCCGGCCAGGACTGCTGCGCGCGCTCGCGGATCCTCGTAGAGCGCCCGGCGATGGATCGCTTCATGGACGCGCTCGAGGAGGCGGTCGACGCGCTGAAGGTCGGCGACCCGCTCGACGAGGCGACCGAGATGGGCCCGCTGATCAGCGCCGGCCAGCACGAGACGGTGTCGTCGTTCGTGCCCGAGGGCGCGCCGGTCGCGATCCGCGGCAGCGCGCCCGACGGTCCCGGGTACTGGTTCGCGCCGACGGTGCTGTGCCCGGTCGCACCGACCGACCGCGCCGCGACCGAGGAGATCTTCGGCCCGGTCGCGACGGTGATCCCGTTCGACGACGAGGCCGAGGCGATCCGCCTGGCCAACGACACGATCTACGGCCTCAGCGGCTCGATCTGGACGCGCAACGGCGCGCGCGCGCTGCGCGTCG
>VAYD01000014.1 GCA_005883905.1 Actinomycetota bacterium | reverse complement strand
CACCAGCCGTTGATCGCGGCGATCGTCGGCTTCGTCGGCGTGGTGCGGGTGAAGCCGAGCGGCGCTTCGCCGCCCAGGACGCGGCTCCCGAGCGATTCGAGGTTCTTCAGGTCCGCGCCGGCGCAGAACGCCTCGCTGCCCGCGCCCGTCAGCACGAGCACGCGCGCTTCTTCGTCGGCCTCGAAGGCGTTGTAGCCCTCCAGCAGCTTCTCGGCCGTCGGGCCGTCGACGGCGTTGCGACGGTGCCGGCGATCGATCGTCAGGACCGCAGCGGCCCCGACGCGTTCGTACCGAACCTCGTCGACCGCTTGGCTACCAGCCACCGCGCCACTCGGCGGCGCCGGCGCGGCGCTTCGCTGCGCGCTTGCGCGCGTCCTTGCGCTTCTCCAGGCGCCACTGGAGCAGGCTCATCAGGAGGATGAACAGCGGGAAGAAGGCGATCACGATGAAGCCGGCGTTCGTCGTGACCTTGTCGTTGACCTGGCCGTATGTGCCCTGGCCGCCGTCATGCGCGAGCGCGGCGGGCGCGAGGAGCGCGAAGGCGACGACGGTGGCGACGGCGAGGCGCATCGGACTGGATCGTATAGAACCTCGCAGCGATGGCGCCCATCCAGCGAGAGCGCGTCGCCGAGGGGGTCGAGGTGCTGCGCCTCGACCGGCCCGAGGCGCGCAACGCGATGAACAGCGAGCTGCTCGCGGCGGTCGAGGCCGCGCTGGCAGAGCTCGCGGGCGACCCGTCGCTGCGCGTGCTGATCTTCGGCACCACGGACGTGAAGGCGCTGTCGGCGGGCGCCGACGTGCGCGAGGATCTCGACGCGGCCGGCGGCGTGGCGCGGATGGAGGCGTTCGCCCGCTTCTACGCGGCGGTCGAGGCATTCCCGCTGCCGACGATCGCCGTCTGCGTCGGCAACGTCGTCGGCGCTCTGGCGTGGGCGGGCGCGCGGCTCGGCGTGCCGGTCGGCCCGGCGCGGCTGGCGCCGCTCGTCGGCCTCGCGCGCGCCAAGGAGCTGATCCTGACGGCGCGAGTGCTCGACCAGCATGCCGCCGGCGAGCTCGGGCTGCTCGCCGCCGCCGTGCCGGCGGCCGACGCGGAGGCCACGGCGATCGAGCTCGCGCAATCGATGACGGGACCGACCGAGGGCCTGCGCACGCTCAAGCGGATGTTCCGCGAGCTCGAGGGGTCCGAGCGGCGCGTGGCCTATGAGAATCAGCTGCTCGTCGAGTTCCAGGCGCGCGGCGCCGGGCTGCCACGGCGGCCTTGAGCGGCCTGCTCGTCTTCGTCGCGGTCCTGGGCGCGCCGGTCCTGCACGCCCCTGTGCTGGCGCTCGACCTCTTCAAGCCGCTCAAGGTCCCGCTGGACTTCGGGGCGACGATCGGCGGCCGGCGCGTGTTCGGCGACAACAAGACCTGGCGCGGCGCGATCTTCATGGTGCTCGGGCCGGCGCTCGCCGCCCTCCTGCTGACGCGCTGGCCGGCGTACCGCGATGCGCTGCCCGACGACGTCGCCGCCGCCGCGCCGCTGCTGTGGGGCGCGCTCGTCGGCCTCGGGGTGGTCGTCGGCGAGCTGCCGAACTCGTTCCTCAAGCGCCGGCTGGACATTGCGCCGGGAACGCAGCGCCGCTCGCTCGGCGGCATCGCGCTGATCGTCCTCGACCAGGCAGATCTCGTGCCCGGCGTCTGGTTGTGCCTCGCGCCGGTCTACGTGCTGCCGGTCGCCACGGCGGCGGTCGCGTTCGTCGCCGTGGCGGTCGTGCACCTGCTCGTCAACGTGATCGGCTACGCGATCGGGGCGCGCAGCTCGCCGCTCTGACGGGCTACGCGACGGCGACGCGTGCGCGGCGCAGCGTGCGTCGCACCGCCGCGGCGGTGACGGCATGTCTACGCGCCTACGCGATCGCCACGCGCGGGCGGCGGATCGAGCGCCGCGGGAGGGCCGTGCGCTGCTTCGCCCACTGGCGCAGGAGCGCCACGGCGTCGGCTGACGGGACGAACGGGTCGGCGATCGTGGCGCCGCTCGGCTGGGCCAGCGCTGCGATCAGGACGCCCTCGTGCTCGGCGACGAGATGGGCGCCGGAGGGGAGGTGCTTCGAGTCGAGCTGGGCGAGACGGTGGAGGGCCGCGGCGTCGGAGGAGACCGCGCGGCGCAGGGAGATTGAGGAGCTGCTTGCAGTGGTCATACGCATATGGTCCTTGACCGCCGCAATAAATTCCAATGATCTTTCGTGGTGCCTGTGATAACATCCGCTTATGCTCGATGTGAGGCTCCTGCAGACCTTCCGCGAGGTCGCGATGCGCGGATCGTTCTCGCTCGCCGCCGAGGAGCTCGGGTTCACGCAGCCCGCGGTCTCCCAGCATCTCGCGCGCCTCGAGCGCCATCTCGGCGTCAAGGTGCTGGAGCGCACAGCGCGCGGCGTCAAGCTGACGCCCGCGGGGGAGGCGCTGCTCTCGGAGACCGAGACGGTCCTCAGCTCCGTCCGAGAGGCCGAGCGCGCCGCCAAGGCCGCGGGCGGCATCGTCGCGTCGCGACTGCGGGTCGGGGCGTTCCCTTCGGCGGCCGCCGGCCTCGTCCCCGGCGCCGTGCGCGAGGCGCGCCGGCGCCTGCCGCATCCGGACATCGAGCTCGACCTGCGCGTCATGGAGTCCGAGCCGGCGCTCCGCGCGCTCGTGCGCGGCCGCGTGGACATCGCGCTGATGATCGACTCCCCGCTGGACCCGGTCGTGGTGCCCGCCGAGGTCGAGCTGCTCGACGTCACCGACGACCCGATGATGATCGCCCTGCCGCCCGACCACCCGATGGCGAGCCGTCACAGCGTCGATCTCGCCGAGCTCGCCGAGGAGCCGTTCCTGCTTACCGAGCTCGGCGGCACCTGCGCCGACAGCAACATCATGCTGCGCGCCTGCCGCGACGCCGGCTTCGCCCCGAACGTGCGCCTCGAGTCCGAGGACTACAACGCGCTGCAGGGCATGGCCGCCGCCGGCCTCGGGATCTCGATCGTCCCGCGGATGGCGACCGTCGGCGCCCACCCCGGCGTCGTGCTGCGCCCGCTCAAGGCCCCGGCGCCGTCGCGCAGGATCCTTGCCGCGGTCTCGAAGGAGCGCGATCCGCTCGTCGACGCGTTCGTCGAAGCGCTGCAGGCCGCGGGCGACGAGCTCGACGGCAAGGCGCGACTCAGCGTCGTCGCGTAGATGGTCGATTCCACGACCCCCGCACTCGTCTGCCCGCGTCTCGGCGCCAGCCACCACCTGCCTTCGCGGTCCGTGCCTATCGGCACTGTCCCGCGGCGGCGTGCGGCGCCTGCCATCCACGATCCACGGCCATCCGAGCACGGCGGCCGCGGAATCAACCATCTAGCTGTCCTCGAACCCCGCGAGCTTGCGCAGCAGCTGGTGCAGCGTGGCGCGCTCGTCGGCGGTGAGCGCCGCGAAGCTCTGTTCGCCCACCTGACGCGCGACCGCCCGCATCTGCTTGAGCTGCTTGCGCCCCTCTTCGGTCAGGTGGATCGAGCGCTTGCGGCGGTCGGCCGGGTCCGGCCGGCGCTCGGCCAGGCCGCGTGACTCCAGCTCGTCGAGCACCGCGACCATCGAACTGCGGTCCACGCGCGAGTGGTCGGCGAGGTCCTGCTGCGTGGTCCCCGGGCGCGCGTCGAGCACGGTCATGACGCCGAAGTGCCGCGGGTGAAGCCCGAACGGCTCGAGCGCCGCCGCGAACCGACGCCCCGAGCGGGTCCCCAGGTAGTTCATGAGGAAGCCGGTGAACTGCCCGAGCTCGGCAGGGGGCCGGTCGCTGTTGAGCATCACGAACAATTTACACCCTGTCACGAATCATTTGTGATACAAACGATTCCATGACCGCCATCACCCGGTGGGTGCTCGCCCACAAGCGCCTCGTCATCGCCTTCTGGATCATCCTCACGCTCGTGGGCGGCGCCGTCTCCGGGCCGGCTTCGAAGGCCCTCAAGCAGAAGTTCTCCGTCCCCGGCAAGGAGGGCTGGGAGACCAACCAGCAGATCGCCAAGCTCTACAAGGGCACGGGCGACAACGCGGCGCCGATGGTGCCGGTGGTCAAGCTGCCCGCTGGGACGACGGCACACGACGCCAAGGGCGACCTGCTCGCGCTGGAGCACAAGATGGCGCAGACGCTGCCGGGCTCGCGCGTCACCGGCTACGGGTCGACGGGCGACAAGAGCTTCGTGTCGGCGGACGGGCGGACGGTGTACGCGGTCTCGTATCCGCTGCCGGATCCCGACCAGCCCTTCGGCGACAACCCCAAGGCCGAGAAGAAGCTGAACAAGGCGCTGAAGGGCGCCACCGTCGCGGGCGCGCCCGTGAAGCTGTCGGGCTTCGACGCGCTGAACCAGCAGAGCGGGGAGGACTCCAACGGCCCAGGCGTGCTCGTGGAGGCCCTGCTCGGCGGCGTCGGCGCGCTCGTCGTGCTCGCGTTCGTCTTCGGGTCGTTCCTGGCGTTCATCCCGATGGTCATGGCGATCTGCGCGATCCTCACGACGTTCCTGCTCGTCTACGGCCTGGTGCAGGTCACCGACGTGTCGCCGATCGTGCAGTTCCTCGTGGCGCTGATCGGGCTCGGCGTGTCGATCGACTACGCGTTGCTCGTGGTCGTCCGATGGCGCGAGGAGATCGCGCACGGGCGTGAGGGCGACGCCGCCGTCGTGCGAGCGATGGAGACGGCGGGCCGCGCGGTCGTCTTCAGCGGCACGACCGTCGCCATCGGCCTGCTCGCGCTGCTCTGGTCAGCGTCGCGGTCGCGATCACGCTGCTGCCGGTGGTCCTCAGCTCGTGGGGGCAGAAGCTCGACTGGCCACGGCGCGTGCGCGAGAACACGGCCAATAGGTCCTGGACGCGCTGGGCGCAGCTCGTCGTGCGCCATCGCGTCGTCGCGACTGTCGCGGCCTGCGCCGTGCTCGTGGCGCTGCTGATCGCGGCGAGCGGGATCCAGCTCGGCCTCTCCAACCCGGACACGATCGCCAAGGGCGGGACCGCCAAGCAGGGGCTCACGCAGCTCGAGCGGTCCGGCATCGGCTCCGGCGTGCTGCTGCCGCACGAGGTGCTGGTCCAGGGCCAGGATCCGGGTCCGATCGCGGCGCGGCTGGCGAAGCTGCCCGACATCCAGGGCGCGGTCGCGCCGACCGATGCGTCGTGGCGCCAGGGCGGGACGTCGATCATCGAGGTCTTCCAGCACCCCGACGGCGGGTCCGCGCACGGCAAGGACGTCCTCGGCGACGTTCGCTCGGTCGCCCACTCGTTCGGCGACAGCGTGCGCGTCGGTGGCATCCCGGCGCAGAACAAGGACTTCATCGACGCCGTCTACGGCAACTTCCCGCTCATGATCGGCCTGATCGCGGTGATTGTGTTCGTGCTGCTCGCGCGCGCATTCCGCTCGCTGCTGCTGCCGGCCAAGGCGGTCGTGCTCAACGTCGTCAGCGTGCTGGCGGCATGGGGCGTGCTCGTGCTCGTCTGGCAGCAGGGCCACGGATCGCACGCGATCTGGGGCGTCGACGCGACCGGGTCGATCCCCTCGTGGATGCCGCTGATGGTGTTCGCGTTCCTGTTCGGCCTGTCGATGGACTACGAGGTCTTCATCCTCGCGCGCGTGCGAGAGGAGTACGACATCACCGGCGACACCGATGAGGCGGTGATCCGCGGCATCGGCCGCACGGGTCGCCTCGTGACGAGCGCGGCGCTGATCCTCTTCCTCGCGTTCATGTCGCTGGCATCCAGTCCCGGCACCGACGTGAAAGTCCTGGCGACAGGATTGGCGGCGGGCATCCTGCTCGACGCCACGGTCATCCGCGCGCTCCTCGTGCCGGCGGTCGTGTCGCTGTTCGGCAAGTGGAACTGGTGGATGCCGAGGTGGCCGGCGAAGTTGCTCCGCGTGGCGCCGTCCGAGACGTAAGCGGCTGCCAAGCGGGCCAGCAGGAGTGCGCCTGGCAAGGAGCCAGGCGGGGGACAGTGCGCCAGCACGGACCCCGCCTACCATGGCCGTGTGGCAGTTGTCATTGCATCCGACCTC
The DNA here is from genome assembly GCA_005883905.1 of Actinomycetota bacterium. Lineage (GTDB taxonomy): Bacteria > Actinomycetota > Thermoleophilia > Solirubrobacterales > Solirubrobacteraceae > AC-49. The sequence continues at coordinate 10,686 of VAYD01000014.1, read as the reverse complement.
GCCAAGGACATGGCGGGGGAGCCGTTGCTGCGTGGCGTCTCGTTCAAGCTCGAGCGCCGCGACCGGCTGACGATCGCCGGGCGCAACGGCGCCGGGAAGACGACGCTGCTGCGGATGCTGGCGGGGGAGGCGTCGATCGACGGCGGCGAGCTCGTCTTCAGCAAGGGCGTGCGGGTCGCCCTCCACGACCAGCGCCCGCCGCGCGAGCGGTCGGTGACGCTGCGCGACCACGTCCTGAGCGCGCGCAAGGAGCCGCTCGAGCTCGAGGCCGAGTTGCGAGCGCTCGAGGAGCGGATGGCGGCGGGCGACGACGCCGCCATGAACGCCTACGCCGGCGTGCAGGCGCGCTTCGAGGCGCTCGGCGGCTACACCTGGCGCGAGCGCGCGAACCAGTACCTCCATGGCCTGGGCTTCGTCGACGCCGACCTGGACCGCGAGCTCAAGACGTTCTCCGGTGGCCAGCTCACCAGGGCCTCGCTGGCGCGAGCGCTCGCAGCCGAGCCGGACCTGCTGCTCCTCGACGAGCCGACCAATCACCTCGACATCGAGTCGCTCGAATGGCTGGAGGAGACGCTCACCGGCCTTGACACGGCGATCATGCTCGTCGCCCACGATCGCTGGTTCCTCGAGGCGGTCGGCACCGCCGTGCTCGAGATGGAGGCCGGCCGGACGCGCTACTTCAAGGGCTCGTGGACCGCGTGGCGCAAGGAGCAGGCCGCGCGCGAGCTGGCCCTCGGGCGCGCGATCGAGAAGCAGCAGGCCGAGATCGACCGCATGGAGGCGTTCGTCGAGCGCTTCCGCGCGAAGGCGACGAAGGCGCGCCAGGCGCAGGATCGGATGAAGAAGCTCGCCAAGATCGAACGCATCGAGCGGGACCCGCGCGACAACCGGTCGCTCGAGTTCCAGTTCAAGAAGCCCGAGCGCTCCGGGCGGATCGTGTTCGAGCTCGAGGGCGGGCGCATCGAGGTGCCGAACAGAGTCCTCCTCGACGACGCCGAGCTGTGGCTCGAGCGCGGCGAGCACGTCTCGCTCGTCGGCCCCAACGGCGTCGGCAAGACCACGCTGATCGACACGCTCGCCGGCCGCAAGGCGCTCGCCCACGGCAAGATCCGCACCGGCCACAACGTCAAGCTCGGCTACCTCAGCCAACACGCCGACGAGCTCGAGTGGGGTGGGGCGCGAACCGTCCTCGAGGCCGCGCAGAGGCACACCGGCCTGCCGCCCAACCAGGCGCGCAGCCTGCTCGGCAAGTTCCTCTTCAGCGGCGAGGAGGCCGAGAAGCCGCTCGACGGGCTGAGCGGCGGCGAGCGGCGCCGGCTGTCGCTGGCGATCCTCGTCGCCGGCGACGCCAACGTGCTGATCCTCGACGAGCCGACGAACCACCTCGACCTCGAATCGCGTGAGGCGCTCGAGGACGCGCTGCAGGGATTTCCCGGCTCGCTGCTGCTCGTCACCCACGACCGCGCGCTCCTGGACGCTGTCGGTTCGCGCACCGTCGCGATCGAGGACTACACGCTGCACTCCTACGTCGGCGGCTGGCCGGAGTACTGGCGCGTGCGCGAGGAGCGCAAGGCCGCCGGGGTCGCACCCCCGCCGGCGCCCGCGCCGTCCGCCAACGGGCACGCGCCGCCGCGGGAGCAGCCCCGGCCGGTCGCGACGCCCAAGGGCCCGTCGAAGAACGCGCAGCGCAAGCTGGCCGATCTGGAGAAGGCCGTCGAGCAGGCGGAGGCGGAGCTCGCGGCGCTCGAAGACGAGCTCGCCGAGCCCGCGGCCTGGGCGACGAAGTACGAGTCTGCGAAGTCGACGGCGCGCCACACCGCGGCGAAGCGCGCCGTGGAGGCCGCGTACGCCGCGCTCGCGGCCCACGAGGAGCGGGCGTTCACGGAATAGACACCGGAAATCCCTGCAAATCGGGAACATCCGGGCCATGAACCCCCGCCTCGGGCTCAACCTTCATCGCAACCACTGGCCGACCGCTGCGGCGCTCAAGGCCCACGAGGCCGCCGGCTTCGCCTGGGTCCAGGTGCACACGCCGCCGTGGCCGATGCTCTGCGGGCGCGAGCGCACGCGCCTGCACGCCCGGGCGCTGCGGCGCGTGCTCGACACCACCGGACTGCGGCTTGTGATCCACGGCCCCGACGACCTCACCGCCGGCGCGCCGAAGCAGGACCGCGCCTTCGAGGGGCTGCTCGACTACGCCTACGAGGCGCGCGCCGAGCTCGTCGTCGTCCACGCGCTGAACGTCGAGCTGTCCAACAGCGAGCGGGCCGCCGCAGAGGAGCGGTCCCTACACGTGCTCGCCGAACGTGCCGGCCGGCTGGGCACGACCCTCGCGCTCGAGAACCTGGCGCCCGTCTACCCGTCGGAGCCGCGCATCTGCCACGACCCGATCGCGGTCCGCGACCTCGTTCGCCGGCTGAGCAACCCGGCGGCCGGGATGCTCTTCGACATCGGCCACGCGCACGTCACCGGCAAGGTCGACGCGCTCAAGCGCTGCGCGAGCGAGATCGTCCTGTTCCACGTGCACGACAACCTCGGCGCGCGGCTCAACGGCCTCGAGGCACCCGGCGTCGATCCGCTGCGGCTCGATCTTCACCTCGCGCCGGGCGCCGGCTCGCTGCCCTGGCACCGCGTCGCGCAGGTGCTGCGGAACCACGCCGCGCCGCTGATGCTCGAGGTCGAGCCGTCGAACCGGCCGGCCCTGACGACGCTCGCGGAGACCGCCGAGCAGGTCGTCCTACACGAGCACGCCATCGGGAAGCTCCCAGCCCTGACGCCGTGACCAGGCGATCCGCCGGCCGTCCGCGAGCCTCACCGCGGCACGCCCCATCCGGGGCTCGCCCCACAAGGTCGCCACGAGCGGCTTCGCGGCGTCCTCCTCGCCGAGCCCGCGCGCGACTGACTCGGCGGCATAGGTCACGACGATCGAACCTTCTCGCACCGAGACCGGGATCCGCTCGAGCGGCGTGGCGACGACCACCTCGCGGCCGCCCTCCACGACCTCGCCGCTCCACGCCTCGATCCAGCGCCCGCGCGGCAGCATCACCTCGCGCTCCGCGGCGCCCCGCTCGAGCACCGGCGCGACCCACAGCGCCGGCCCGAACCCGAACGCGTCGGCGACGCTCCACGCGACGTGGTCGCCGGGCTGCAGCAGCGCGAGCGGGCGGACGATCGGAAGCCCGCAGTGCGCCGCGGTCGCGGCGGCCGCCCGGATGTACGGCACGAGCATCTCGTGCAACAGCACGTAGCCCCGGTACAGCTCGAGCGTGTGCGCGTCGTAGGTCCAGGGCTCCTGCTGCATGCGCCCGTGCGCCTGCATCAGCGGCGTGAACGCGCCGAGCTGCGCCCAGCGCACGAGCAGCTCCGGCGGGCAGCGGCGCACCATGGCCTCGCCGATGTAGCCGCCGACGTCATGCGACCAGTTGCTGAAGCCGCTCGCGGCGGCACTGATCGTCGCGGCGACGAGCTGGCGCAGCGACCAGAAGTCGCTCGCCTGGTCGCCCGCCCATGTCATCCCGATCGCCTGCTGCCCCGTCCAGCCGCAGCGCCCGAAGAGCACGCCGCGCCCCGGATGGACCTCGTCCAGCGCCCGCTGCATCGAGCGCCGGTACGCGCCGCCGAACGCCCATGCCGCCCGCGCGCCGCTCGTGTCGCCGAGGCGCACGTCCTCGGGCAGGTAGTAGCCCTCGCCGTCGTCGGCCTTGATCCCCTCGACGCCGAGGCGCAGCGCGCCCTTCGCCTGCTCGCGCCACCAGCGCTCGGACTCCTCGTCGAGCAGGTCGACCGGCGACCCGGTCCCCATCCACCAGCGCGAGACGAACGGGTCGCCGTCGGCGTCCTTGACCATCCAGTCACCCTCGTGCGCCGACGCTGCACCCGTTCGCCGACTCGCGTCCCGAGCTCGCCGTGTGGCTGACCGACCGCGCGCGCCGCGGCGACGCGGTCGCGCAGCTCGGGCTCGAGCATCGCTGCGGCGAGTTCGACGGCATGGCCGAGCCGGATGCGCGCCGTTCGCTGCTGTCTGGGCGCCGGCTGCTGCGCCTCGCGGGCGTCGAGCCGCACGGGTTCGTCGCGCCGGGCTACGTGTACACCGGGGCGCTGCGCGCGGCGCTGCGCTCGACGTTCGACTGGTGGGCGACGATGGGCGGCGTGCACCGCCGCGCCATGCCGACGCTGCGCGCGCCATTGCTCTGGCCGCGCGCCATGCTGCTCGCCGGCCCGCTGCTGCGGCTCGACGTGCACCCCGGCGACCTCGACCGCCCGAAGCAGGTCTGGGCGTTCGAGCAGATCCTGCGGCGCGCCCGCGGGCGCGAGGCCGTCACCTACGACGACGTCGCCGGCCCGTTGTAGATCACGTTGTCGAAGGCCAGGACGCCGGGGTAGCCGGCGTAGCCGGTCGGCTCCAGCTCGAACAGGTCCTCGATGCTGCGCAGGAGGCTGTAGTGGTTGTACGAGCTGACGGCATTGACGGTGCCGGCCTTGACGAACGATGAGATCAGCAGCAGGCCGACGTGCCCGCCGCCGCCGGTCGCAGCGTCGGCGCCGGGCGGCAGCGGCTTCGCGGGCGCCGAGGGATCGGCTGGCGGAGCGGGCTGCGCGGGCGGCATGTTCGGATATGCGGGCTCGGCGCAACAGGCGCTCGTGTCGGCGTCGAGCGCGTCCTGGGGCGCGTTGGCGAACGTGATCGCGATCAGGCCGCCGTCCTTGTAGGCCGCGGAGCCGGTGATGCGCGGGATCAGGTCCTTGAGGAACGCGTCGGTCGCGGCAAGGTCGGGCAGGTGCGGCTCGATGTACGCCAGCGACGGCGTCGAAGTCGCCGTGCTCAGGTCCGTCGTGAGCTGGTCCATGCCTGCGAACGACTGCGCGCAGTCCGGCAGGTCGGTGACCGAGTGGAAGGAGGCGAACGGGGTGTCGGGCGTGCGCCCGCACGGGCCCGTGGGCGGCGCCGACGGATCCGCGTCCGGCGGCGCCGGTGGATCCTGCACGTAGGCCTTCCAGGTCGCGCCGTTGGCGACGAGCTCGTCCGGGAGCGTGAGCGTCGAGCGCGGGAACACGCAGCCGGTCCCGAGCACCTGGCCCTTCTGCTGCGTGTCGGTGCTGTCCGTGCCGGGCGTGATGTCGTTGTACGAGGTGCAGCCGGCGATCGTGTCCGGGTTCGGCCCCTGCCCGCTGACGAGCGCGATCTTGTTCGCAACCTCGCTACCGGTGACGGCGTAGTAGTTCGACAGCAGCTCGCCCTGCTTGGTCAGCTCGGTCGCCAGGTACGGCGTCTGCGAGCTGGTGCCGAACGTGCTCTCGTAGCCGGCCGGCGGCAGGACGATCAGGAACACGTGCTTGACGTCGGGCAGCTGCGGCCCGGTGGGGACCTCGGGCACCGGCGAGGGGGCGGGCGTCGCGGGCGCCGGCACCGTCTGCGTCACGGTCTGCTGCACGGGCGCCGCGGGCGCGGGCGCTGCGGGCGCCGCTGCCGGCGGCTCGACGGGCGCCTTCACCGGCGCGGGGGCGGGTGCGGTCGGCTGCACGGCGATCACGGCCGCCGGCGCGCTCTCGGCCGGCGGGCTCACGACCGAGCCGACGATCACGCCGAAGCCGAGGATCGCCATCACCGCCACCGCCGCGGCGGGTGCGTTGAGCGTCCCCGAGGAGCGCCGCGGCGCGTCGGGCGCGGGCGCGGGTTCGGCCTCGCTCGCGACGCCGAGCATCGCCGCCACGTGCGCTGGCAGCTCGGCCTGGCGCCGGCCGCAGGCGAGGCAGTAGCGCTGGCCGGGCCCCACCGGGGCGGCGCACGAGGGGCACGCTGACATCGCCTGCAGCCTTGCGGTGCGGCGTGACAACCGTGTGAAGATTCTGCGTCGCGCGATAACTCTTTGTTCACAGCGCAGCGGGCACGACCTCGGACACTTCCGCCGAGTGATGGAGTCGACGACCGCGAGCCACGAGGCGCCAACCGCCGTGCAGCCCGCGTTGGCCACGGTTGCCGGCGACCAGTGCACGTCATGCGGCGCGCCGCTGGCTCCCGATCAGCGCTACTGCGTGCAGTGCGGCCAGCGCCGCGGGCAGTCGCAGCTGCCGGTCGCCCAGCCCGTCGCAGCATCGGCTCCACGGCGCGAGTCGCGCATGCCGAGGATGAGCCAGAACGCAGCGCTGATCGCGGGCGTCGGCGTGCTGCTGCTCGCCATGCAGAAGTCGGGATCCGCCGCCGCGGCGCCGCAGATCGTCACGGTCGGCGGCAGCGGCGCGAACACGGCCGCCGCGGCGGGCGCGGGCGGCGCCGCCGCCAAGGGCGGCAAGGCGGCGAAGACCAAGTCGACCGGCAAGAAGGCGACAGCCGCCCAGGCCCAGAGCGCCGCCAACAAGATCAAGGGAACGAGCGTGAAGCTCCCCAAGAAGGCCGTGGTCACCGTCGGCTCGCCGGGCACCGGCCCCGGCTACCACAAGGGCAAGTTCGACGGCAACTTCTTCGGCGGAGGCTGAGCATGAAGCGCATCCAGATGCCGCGGCGCAAGACGACCGCGGCCGACGCCGCGCCGAACCCGTTCGCGCCGCCAGCGGAGCGCGAGGACCTCATCGACCTCGAGCGCCGCCGCGACCAGCTGCGCGCCCGCGTCGCCGAGCTGCAGTGGGACCTCGGCGGCCTCGTTTACGAGATGGCGACGCGCGACCAGCCGCGCCGCGGTCCTCCAGGAGGCCGATGCGGAGCTCAACGAGGTCGAGCGCATCCTGCGCACCGAGCAGACCGGCGCCGCCGGCTCCTGCACGACCTGCGGCGCCCCGCACTCGAGCGGCGCGACCTACTGCTGGCAGTGCGGCATGCCGCTGCTCCAGCAGGTGCCGAGCGACACGATCGCGGCGCCTGCGACGGCGCCGCCGGTCTAGCTAGCCGAAGCGCCCCGTCACGTAGTCGTTCGTCCGCGAGTCGCGCGGGCTCGTGAAGATCGTGTTCGTGTCGTCGTACTCGATCAGCGTGCCGGTGCGGACGCCCTCGAAGAGGTCGAGGCTGAAGAACGCGGTCTTGTCGGCCACGCGCGCCGCCTGCTGCATGTTGTGCGTGACGATCACGATCGTGTAGCGGTCCTTGAGCGAGTGCATGAGCTCCTCGATCGCGAGCGTCGCGATCGGGTCGAGCGCCGACGCGGGCTCGTCGAGCAGCAGCACGTCGGGCTCGATCGCGATCGCGCGCGCGATGCACAGGCGCTGCTGCTGCCCGCCCGAGAGGCCCAGGGCGCTCGACTTCAGGCGGTCCTTGACCTCGTCCCACAGCGCCGCCCCGCGCAGCGCCCGCTCGACGCGCTCGTCGAGGCCGGACTTCATCCCGAGGTTGCGCGGCGCCCACGCGACGTTGTCGTAGATCGACTTCGGGAAGGGATTGGGCTTCTGGAACACCATCCCGATCCGCCGGCGCACCTCGACGCGGTTCACGCCCGCGCCATACAGATCATGGCCGTGGTACAGGACCTGGCCGGTGTGCCGGAAGCCGCCGACCGAGTCGTTCATGCGGTTGAGCGTGCGCAGGTACGTCGTCTTGCCGCAGCCCGACGGCCCGATCAGCGCGGTGATGACGCGCTCGATCTTCATGCTCACGTCGGCGACCGCGGTGTGCTCGCCGTAGTGCAGCGAGAGGTGCTTCGCCTCGAAGACGGTCTCGCGTGGCGCGGCCTGCGCCGGCGCCACGCGCACGGGCTGCGCGTCGGGGGTCTGGATCCGCACCCGCCGTGGCGCGTCGGTCATGTCGATCATCCGGAGAGCCTCCTGCGGTTCCGGTTCAGGAGCGCACGCGCGCCCAGGCTGGTGAAGAGGATGAAGGCGAGCAGGACGAACGCCGCGCCCCACGCGCGCGCCTCGTTGTAGGGGTCGGCCTGCTGCGACGCGACGAAGATCAAGCCGGTGATCGTGTCCAGGCCGGTGCCGAAGCTGAACGGGCTGACGTGGACTCCCGGCCGGATCAGCGAGCACAGGATGATGATCGGCGCCGTCTCGCCCGCGGCGCGCGCGACCGCGAGCAGCGTCCCCGTGACGATCCCGCCCATCGCGCTCGGGAGGATCACGCCGAGCACGGTGCGCCAGCGGCGCACGCCGAGTGAATCGGCGGCCTCGCGCAGGTGGCCGGGCACCAGCAGCAGGACCTCCTGGCTCGATCGAGCGATCAGCGGCAGCTCGATGATCGCCAGGGCCACCGCTGCGGCGAATCCGCTCTGGCCGCGGCCGACCACGAGCAGTCCGAACACGAAGACCGCGATCACGATCGACGGCAGGCCGTTCATCAGGTCGAGCACCGTGCGCATGAGGCGAGCGGTCCTCGAACCGCGTGCGAACTCCGTCATGTAGAGCGCGATCAGGACGCCGATCGGCATCGCGATCGCCGTGGCCAGGCCGACGATCACCGCGGTTCCGACGATCGCAGGCGCGATCCCGCCGCCCGGGCCCGGGAACTGCGGAGGGTTCTTCGTCAGGAACCCGATGCTCAGCTGGCTGGCGCCGCGGTGGATCACGGAGGACACGACGATGCCCAGGACGGCGACCGCCGCCAGCGCGGCGGCGGTCGCGGCGCCGACTGCGATGCGGCTGACGATCAGGCGCCGGCGCAGGTTGCCGGTCGCTGTGAGCGGCGCGGCGAGGTCGACCTCGGCGCTCAGGGTCTGACCCACAGCACCGTGAAACGGTCGCGAGGTCATCGCGTGAGGGTCCGTTCGACGCTGAAGCGGCGCGAGATGAGCTGAGCGAGCAGGTTGAACACCAACCCGATCACCAGCAGGATCACCGCCAGGTAGTACAGCGACGCGAAGTGCAGCGAGTTCAGCGCGCCGGGGAACTGCAGCGCGATGCGGCTGGCCATCGTGTCGCCGGTCTCGAAGAGCGAGGTGTGCGCGAGGTTGCCGCCGCCGATCACCTGCGCGACCGCGATCGCCTCGCCGAGCGCCCGCCCGAGCCCCAGCAGGGCTGCCGACACGACCCCGCTCGCCGTTGTCGGGAGGATGACGCCGCGCACGACCTCCCACTTCGTCGCGCCCAGCGCGACTGCGCCGTCCTGCAGCTCGTCCGGGACCGTCAGGAACAGGTCCCGGCTGATCGAGGCGATGATCGGGATGATCATGATCGTCAGGATCAGCGCCGCTGTGAACACGCTCGCGCCGACGGTCTGCGGGCGGCCGAACAGCGGGACGAAGCCGAGCGCGCCGTGCACTGCCGGTTCGCGATCGCGGATGAACGGCGCGAGCACGAGGATGCCCCACAGCCCGAGGATGACGCTCGGGATCGCCGCGAGCATCTCCACCAGCGGCCCGATGACGCCGCGCAGGCGCTGCGGCGCCAGCAGGCTCAGGTACAGCCCGATCGCGACGCCGATCGGCAGCGCCAGCACCAGCGCCACGCCGGAGGTCATGGCCGTGCCGTAGATGAACGGCAGCGCACCGAACTGCAGGAAGTTCGGCTTCCAGGTCGAGGTGGTCAGGAAGTGCAGGCCGAACTTCGAGAACGCGAGGTGCGCTCCGGTGATCAGCTTGTAGGCGATCGCGACCATCGCCGCCAGCGCGATCAGGCACGCGGCGGCGCACAGGCCGCGGATCAGCCAGTCCCCGGCACGGTCCGACAGGCGCTCGCGCGGGTGCGCGGCACGGGTTGTCCTGACGGCGACGCTCATCCGGCGGCGACCCTATGCGGCGGACGCGCCGGGCAGAAGGTGCATTCACAACTTGGTCACGAGGCGACAACGACTTTGCAACACGGCCGTATCAGCGGCGGCGACAGGCTGCGGTCCGCACATTGTCTCCCTGAAAGGACTAAGGAGTTGCACCGCACCTCACTGGCCCGCCTGACCGGCCTGGCGCTGATCGCCAGCATGGTCGGCGGCCTCACCGCGAGCGCTTCGGCCGCGGGCACGCTCAATGGAGCCGGCTCGTCGCTGATCGCACCGCTGATGGCGAACTGGTCCGCGGACTTCAATGCCCGCAACAGCGTCGCCGTCAACTACAGCGCCGTCGGCTCGGGCGCGGGCATCGCCCAGATCTCCGCTCGCACGGTCGATTTCGGCGCCTCCGATGCGCCGATGACGCCCGCTCAGTTCTCGGGCTGCAACGGCTGCGTCCAGGTCCCGTGGGCGCTCACCGCGACCGTCACGGCGGTCAACATCCCGGGCGTCAAGACGCTCAAGCTGACCGGCCCGGTGATCGCCGGGATCTACCTCGGCCAGATCACCAACTGGAACGACCCCAAGATCAAGGCGCTCAACAAGGGCGTGAAGCTGCCGGGCATGTCGATCACGCCCGTGTACCGCAGCGATGGCTCGGGTGACACGTACGTGATCACCGATTACCTCTCGCGCGTGAGCGGGACGTGGAAGAGCCAGGTCGGCAATGCGACCTCGGTCAGCTTCCCGAAGGGCGTCGGTGGCAAGGGGAACGATGGTGTCACCGCGGTCGTGGGCTCGACCCAGGGCGCGATCGGCTACGTGTCGGCGTACTACGCGATCCAGCACCACCTGACGGTGGCGGCGATCAAGAACCGCGCCGGCAAGTTCGAGTACCCCAACCTGAAGAACATCAAGAACGCGGCTTCCGTCGTGAAGTCCGTTCCGGCGAACAACGAGATGCACATCGTGAACCCGTCGAAGAGGGCGAAGATCGCCTACCCGATGTCGACGTTCACGTACGCGATCGTCCCGACGACGTCGCCGCAGGCCACGGCGCTGTC